>JALAGK010000238.1 GCA_022712475.1 Enterobacteriaceae bacterium | reverse complement strand
TAGTAGGCCTGATTGCATGGTGGATGATGTCGCGGGCAGAAAAGCAGCGGTTGCGCGATATTCAGCGCGCCGGACGTGGCTGAAAGCGCTGAAATCTGCCATGATTGCACCGGCATCACCATTAGGGTGGTGTCGGTGTTTCGCAGGAAGCCTGAAGCCAGCAAATGTTAAACAAGCAAACCCCGTCTCACGCAAAACTCAATCCACCGGTACTGGTAATGGTGGCCGCCACGGCAATCATCCTGACCCGGGGACTGGATCTTTTTATGGTTTTCGACATGATGGGTGTACGCGGACTACGTGAGTTGATTCAACGTAGTGCGCAGACTTGGGCGCTGACGCTGGTGTTCCTCAGCAGTTTGCTGGTGTTGTGCATTGAATTTCGCTGCGCTTTTGTGATTATGAAAGGGCGCAACTGGGGGCGCTGGTTGTTTCTCATTACCCAGATAATCTCTTCTGTTTACCTGATGTCCGCGTCGCTCGGCTGGGGATACCCGGAGCTGTTCAGCATGCCTGGCGAAACGCCAGTCGACATTTTCGAAGCACTGGTGACGAAAAAGCTGCCGGATATACTGGTTCTGTTTCTGTTATTTATTCCTCCCCGTAGTCGTCTTTTTTTCCGGGTGCACTGAGCGCCAGCGGTGGTACAATCAGCGCCGTTTTTTCTCGGGGTTCTGACTTATGCAATGCGCACTCTACAATGCCGGGCGCTGCCGTTCCTGCCAGTGGCTGGAGCAAACGGTGTCCCAACAGCTGGCAGCCAAAATGGCCGATTTGCATCACTTGCTCGGTGGGCTGGCGGTGGGCGAATGGTGTTCGCCTGTCAGCGGCCCTGGGGCAGGCTTTCGTAATAAGGCAAAAATGGTGGTTAGCGGCAGCGTGGAGCGCCCGTTACTTGGCATGCTTAAGCGCGATGGTACGGCTGAAGATCTCACTGACTGCCCCCTGTATCCCGCTTCTTTTGCTCCCGTCTTTGCGCTGCTAAAACCCTTCATCGCCCGTGCCGGACTGACGCCGTATAACGTAGAACGTCGGCGCGGTGAGCTTAAATATCTGCTCCTGACTGAAAGCCAGCTTGATGGCGGCATGATGCTGCGTTTTGTGCTGCGTTCTGAGAGTAAACTTGCTCAGCTGCGTGCTGCGCTGCCGTGGTTACAGGCGCAGCTACCACAGCTAAAGGTCATCAGCGTGAATATTCAGCCAGTGCACATGGCGATTATGGAAGGCGAGCAGGAAATCTGGCTTACGGAGCAGCAGGCGCTGGCAGAGCGCTTTAACGGTGTGCCGCTGTGGATTCGCCCGCAGAGTTTTTTTCAGACCAACCCGCAGGTTGCTGCTGCGCTCTACGCCACCGCGCGCGACTGGGTGCGCACACTTCCGGTGACGCATATGTGGGATCTGTTTTGTGGCGTAGGTGGTTTTGGGCTGCATTGTGCCACGCCACAAATGACGTTAACCGGTATCGAAATTGCGCCGCAGGCTATTGAATGCGCACAGCGTTCTGCCGAGGTGCTGGGGCTTATGGATAACCTTACGTTCCAGGCGCTGGATTCGACTCAGTTCGCGCTCACGCAGCAGGCTATCCCGGATCTGGTTTTAGTCAATCCGCCCCGGCGTGGTATTGGCGCGCCGTTGTGTGATTACCTGAGTAATATGGCGCCGCGCTGGATTGTTTATTCCAGTTGTAACGCGCAAAGCATGGCGCAGGACGTGCGGCGGCTGACGCAATACCGCATTGTGCGAACACAGCTTTTTGATATGTTCCCCCATACCGCGCATTATGAAGTGCTGACATTGCTGGAAAGGGCATAACTCTGGAGTAGCCAGAGTACTAAGACGTGTCAGGGAAGCGGGTAGTGCAAAAATTCGGCGGCCAATAGCCGCCGAAAATCGTTACTCAGGGAACCACTGGTCGCTGATTTTCTGATAAGTGCCATCGGCTTTAATTGCCGCCAGCGCGTTGTTCAGTTTTTCCAGCAGCGCTTTATTATCCGGACGAACTGCGATGCCCAGGCCTGTGCCAAAGTACTGCGGGTCAGTCACTTTCTCGGTTGCCGGACCCAGCTGCGGATTAGTTTTCAGCCATTCATTCACGACAGCTGTGTCACCAAATACGCCGTCAAGACGGCCGCTTTTCAGGTCGATAATGGCGGTCTGGTAACTGTCATACGCCACCGTTTTCACTTCCGGGTGTTTTTCCTGCAAATACTTCTGGTGCGTGGTGCCATTTTCCATACCGATGCGCTTGCCTTTAAGCTGCTCAAAGCTGGTATATTCCCCTTTTTTCGCCACCACTAATGCCGAGTTGGCGTAGTACGGGTTAGTGAACGTCACCTGCTTGCTGCGCTCGGGCGTGATATCCATACCTGAAATCACCGCGTCATACTTACGGAATTTTAGCGCAGGGATCAGGCTGTCAAACGCCTGGTTAGTGAAGGTACATTCTGCCTGCATTTGCTTACACAGCGCTTTTGCCAGATCCATGTCAAAGCCGACAATCTGGTTATTGGCATCCAGGGATTCAAACGGCGGGTAAGTTGCTGAAGAAGCGAAACGGATTTTTTCTGCTGCACTGGCGTTGAAGGCGACTGCAGCGAGGGCTGCGGCCAGAAGGTATTTTTTCATTATAC
>JALAGK010000237.1 GCA_022712475.1 Enterobacteriaceae bacterium | reverse complement strand
CTGCAATAGTGAAGAAAAAGCCTCTTTTTCCAGGTTTTTTTCATATATTGACGATGAAATTAACCGTTTCACTTTGTTATAGAGGTGACCTTCAGTAATAATAGTGGTAAGTGAAGTAATTCTGGCCTGAAGATTTTTATTAACATCATCATTTTTATAGCCCTGAGTTTTTGGCTCACCGGGTTTGCGTCGATTGCTACGCTTCGCTGTTTTAACCAGATAAGAATCCATCTATTACAATACCGGATACGGTTGACAGGGGCAGGAAATAACACCTGATTATTGGCCATCACTTCCTCTGGCATGAATTGACTGACTTTCTCTCAAAATCAATGTAGTGCTAAATCAGCGATCTTCGTCTTTCTTGAAACTCGGGATACATACAGCCTGCATCATGTTATTTAAGGAAAAATACGTTCTCCCGTAATTCAATTTTGTTATGTTCCGGTTATTCTGCCCAGGGTTCGCATAGTGCGTCTTATGGACCGTATTTTATCTCCTGTTATCAACTGGGCATAATCGAAATCAAGTTACCGATGGGACCTGAGTGAAGGAACGGGTAAGAGGGTCTGGGCCTGCATCATCAACATAATAGTCAGATGTGGCGAGAAACGTTTATCTGTTCAACGGAACCATTTTCTCAATTGAAGCCCCGTTTTCATTCAGGTAACGATAACGAATTTTGCCAGCTTTTAGCGGCGTGTTGGCAGTTTCCAATGGGTAATGCTTTTCGCTAAAAGAGCGGGTCATCATATCCATTTGTGAGCGGGTAATATGCTCATCGGTGCCGTTGACCAGCGTAATCGAGGTAAAAGAAATATTCAAAGGGGTAGGGTTATTGACGGCGATTGCCCATCCGGCACTATCGTGTACCAGTCTGAAGGTCAGTTGACTCACCACATCCTCCAGAGTGCTGGAAATAGCCTTAGGGCGCCAGAACAACTTGAGCTGGGTATTCATTGCCAGCGTCAGACGGGAGTGCCTGGATTGTTTATCGGTTAATGGCGGGATCTCATAAAGATTGAGCCAGAAAACGGATTCACGATCCTGAGGTAACTTATCCTGGTTGTAAATAATACGTAACCCTTGCCTCTGCCCAGGAGAAAGGCGAAAAACCGCTGGCAATACAACAAAGGGAGCCCCGCTAAACTCAGGATCGCCTTCCCCGTTATCTACCCAGCTCTGAACAACGACGGGATATTTATTGGTATTTGCCAGCATAAGGCTGACTTCACGATGGCCTTGCGGGTAAATCACTCGCGTTCCGGCGGCCATAATTCCCGCGTGAAGTGGTGCTGCTAAAAGCAAACATAAAAGCCCGATTACAACGCGCATTTTCATCATTGCATTTTTACCAGTACATAAGCCGTAGCATGTACTTTACCTGCTGTGACGGTCTGACCATTAAGCTTTTTCAACGTCGCAATGAAAGTGTGGGTATAGTAGGTGTAGCCACTGGTGACGCTGCCAGTCGCTTTAGCGCCTAATAACACCGGATACCAACCTGCGTTATTGCCGCCTGGTGTCAGCGTAGCGATGCCGGGCTGCCCGACAAATATCAGCGGCGTTCCTGGGTTATCGCTGTGTGCGAGTGTAATGCCTACCCCTTTAGCCATATCAGGCGCAGCGTAATTATCAGAAACCAATGCCGTGACGCCGCCACTACTGTTAACCAGACCCAGCATTTGTGCCGCGCTATAGGCGCCTTCAGAAACCTGGATACCCAACGCCGTCTGGGTATCGCCTACGCCAGACGTAGCGGCATCACTACACTCGACCTGCACCGAAAATGAGGCGCTGGCTTCCATACCGGCATTCAGATCGATAGTCGAGATGGTTGGTAGCATCACTACAGGGTCGGCGCTGCGTGCAACACAGGTTGCTACGCTATAAATTGCATTACCGGTACGCATCCCATAGCCAAAGCCATTATCAGCGCCCCAGAAATTAAAATATGTCGCACTGTCTTGCCCAACCGTATCGCGCGCAAAAGCGAAAGAGACGGAGGAATCGCCGGACAGCTGGATATAGCTATTGGGTTGTGTACACGAATAAATCGTTCCGACACTTTTACCATACGCAATACCTCTGCCATCGGTGTTGTTATTTCCGCAGTAGTAGGATTTCGCTGACGTGCCGGGGAGGGTGCTAATACGATATAGCTCGGCATGTAGCGGCGGAATATCCTGGAGGCGGATTTGTATTTTACCGTTCGACGTCGTATTCCAGCTGGTAACTGGCACTTTCTGCCAGTAGCGGGTTAAAGTCACACCACTCATCGTCTGGCGTAAGCCGACATAAGCAAACCAGGTTGCATAAACATCGGTCAGTCCATCAACGCCACCAAGGTCGTAGTATCCCCCGACGCGGTCATCACCGTTGGTCGCAACAAGAAAATAAATGCCTGGAAGATCGGCTTCATCACACTCCCACAGCACAGTAGAAGCCGTAGTACCACCATAGGTATAGTTCGTTGGCGGCACAACGACACTCGCTAACAATGAACCAACGGGCATAAAGTAGGTATCCGTCAGGTTTACTTTCCCGAAGGGAATAATGGCGGTGCGGTCGCCTTCCGTTTGCGTTGCGCTGGTTTTTGTACATCTGCTCCACCCTGGGGCGGCGGCGATAAGCATCATCAGGCCAATAAATAATTTCAGCATCAATACGCTATGCTTTTTCATTTTCGCTCCCGCTTCGTTAACGTGAACATATTGATGATAATCTGACCATAGGTTGCCCCTCTTGCGCGTGAGACAGGTCAAAAGGTAGCGTGCAACGGTCTTCTGCATCTTCTCCCCAGCGCACGGTGAGGTGCCCCTTATTTTTTTCACTACGAACATATATCTGTCCGCCCTGACCGGTCATTCCAATGATATTGCCGCTGTCATCAAGGACATCAGCACCGAGTGGAAGGACTTCACCATCGGGAAAGCGGGACTTAATTAATAGTGCTGTACCACTGCGGGTGCGGAATACCAACTTACTGGCTGAACCGGCCATAGGCGCAATACGTTTTTCGTTATCGACTAATTCGGCATTACCGTCCATGTTCTGCGGATCGAGCGTTATCCTGTTGTAACGATAAGGTGTGACCGAGGGGATAAGGGCATATCCTCGGCTATCAATAGCCGCCTGTTGGGAACTGAGAACTGTGGCACCCTCGGCACCTTTAGCCTCAATTAACGCAAAGGTTTCGCTAAGATAGGGGCCAAACGTTAAGCCGCCGGAGTGGATTGCCATTGCCCCCTGAGCATTACCAGAAGCTTGCCAGTAGCCCTGTCCTTTTGATGCATTCAGTCCTAGTGTTGTACTGGAAAAGCGTTTTTGCAGGTTGCCACTGAACACAGTATTTTTATATTCCTGATCGCGGCTGACGTTAATGCCGTAATTGGTTGTCTGCTTCTCATCAAGAACGCCCGAGAGCGAGCTTTGATATTGATCGCCGCCATCGGTGGAATGTGTCCAGGATGTACTGAGCATTGGAGCACGCGCTCCGGAATAGCCTAAAGGAATAGAAAAAGACAATGACGTCATTGTCTGCATGCTGCCGCTATCGTTGTAATTCCCCGTGCGCTGGCGAGCGATAGAAATGTTGGTGCCAATCCCATGAAAGCTATTGCTGTAGCCAAACTGTAGCTGTGTATCGCGGCTGCGGCCATCACGATAATTCTGCGTCGAACCAGACAAGAAGAGATTGCCAAGTTGCCCCATGCTTTGGCTCAGAGAGATATCAAACCTGGACTGTTGGAGATAGGTTGTTGACTGCCAACTATTTTCTGCATTTACCGTATGACGAACGCCGAGTACATCACTGAGATCCCGATAGCCGCGGGTTGAGTAACGATAACCTGCAAGAGAGACTGTCGTATTCGTCTCCTGAAATGTTTTACTCCAGGAAAGGTGCGTCATCCATCCCTCTGTGTACCCCGTATCCGGCAGCGAAGCATGTGACCAGGTCATATCCATGCCGAAAGCCCCCAGCCAGCTACCATAAACCCCACCCAGCATGACAGCCTGATAAGAATCGGCTACGCGCAGACCGCTGTTCAGTGTAATGGTGTTATTCAAACCATGTTGCCAGATGAAATCGCTAAACAACGACTCAGCGCCACTGTCGCGTGTTCTCCCAACTTCAACATTGTAGCGAGAGATACCAGGACGCATGGACTCAGGCACCGCTGAAAATGGCACGCTGAATCGACTCACAGAACCATCCGCCTCGGTCACTTCAACGTTAAGGTCACCACTATAGCTGGTGGGATAGAGATCGGTAATTTCAAACGAACCGGGCGATACGGTAGTCTGGTAGATTTCCTGACCATTCTGACGTACAGAAACTTTGGCGTTGGTGACCGCTACGCCGCGGATGACGGGGGCGTAGCCGCGCATTGAATCAGGGAGCATCCTGTCATCTGTTGCAAGACTGAATCCGTTATAGTTCAAGCCGGAAAAGAAGCGCCCTGAGGTGGTAAGCTCCCCCAGTGCCATCTGGCTTCTCATTGTTGGCAACGGCCTTTGGACGTAACTACGGATGTTTTTCCAGCTGTGGCCTCCCTGACGTCGCCAGTTAAAATTGGATAACTGGCGATACTGCCATTTTCCGATGTTCACACCGCCATTTAATGCCACCCATGCAGAGTCATGAGCGTTACTATTATTTCCGGAATAAGAAACGTGATAATAGTTACTAATGTAGTTAACAAACCCTATAGAACTGCCCGCTTCTAAATCATCGGGATTGACATAGCCGCGAGGTACAATGTTCATATCGGTCTGTGGAACACTCAGATTAAGACGCAACTGGGCCATATTCATGTCCACACTGCCTCCGTTCACTACCTGGCTAAAAAAGAAACACCCATTGTCAGTCTTGGTATATTTTTTTGTTTCTTTTGGAAGTTTTATGCCGGCGCTTTTAAATACTTCAGGTTTTAAACAGAGTGCAACGGCACCATCATCCTGGGTAATAAAATCTATTGTTAAGGTGTCGATATAGTTCGTGTTGACATACACATCAACTTTATATGTGCCCGACGCGATATTATTTTTTGTAAGTTGCGCTAACGTTGATTGACTGAATCGCCCACCACGAAACAAATCAGGCTCGAAAACATAGTCATCAGATTCTGAAGACACTGAGGATGAATAATTACTATCGGCTGCCAGCGATGCAGGAATTGATGCCATAACAGTAAAAAAAACAGCTATGTATTTCATGCTACTCCGCCTCCGATGCTGTAATTATTGTCTTCCCTGTTAAATGCTAACTTGCAAGTTACAGGAGGCGTTCCGTAACGGTATCCATGCCGAAGTCATTCACTAAAACGAGCCGCAGACGCATGCCTTTGAGAGAGTCTACAGGCTTAGACGGTGTCCATTCGGCAGAGGATTTTGGTGAGACCATAGCGGAGTCCGCCAGAATAATTTCACCATGCTGGGTAAGTAGGCTTGCGCGCCGTACGACGGCAAAATATCCTCCAGGATTAGTGACTTTAATTTTTTTACCGTTCAGGCTAAAAGAGAGTAACTGCGCGGTATCGCTTTGTTGTTTAGCGAGTCCGGCAGGACGGTAGAAAATTTTCACTCGATTCGTAATGGCTAAAACCAGTTGATTACTGCTTTGCTGAGAGGCTTTTGACGCGGGAAGTTGAGTAAAACTCATGTAAAAAAGGGACTCGCGATCCTCAGGTAACGCTTTACCATTATATATCAAACGAACTGACTGTCCGGCATGGGGCTCCATGCGAAATATTGGCGGCGTAATAACAAAATCACCATCAGCTTCACTTGTGTTGCTTCGTTTACCATCATCAGTCTGAATTTGTACAATATAAGGCTGCTGAGCCGTGTTTCTTAACTGCACGGTTTTTTCTCTGGCCTGGGCAGAGTAAATGATACGCGTGCCAGTCATCACTACACTGGCGGATATGTACTGGCTAAAAAATAAAACAAAGGCAGTAAACAAGGTAAAATAAGTGCGCATCCTTCGCCCTCAGGTATTATGAAATTTGTATCATGCGATATTCTGGTTGGCCGAGTTGTTCCGCCAACCAGAACAAGATGATTAGAAATAGCTCAGCGTATATTCTGCTACGGCAGTAATTTTACCTGGCTTAGCGCTTGCTGCATCAATGACATAATACTGGGCGCCAAAGTCATAGCTGGCTGACGTTTCACCCGTTTTCAACACCAGACCACTGACATTTGTCGGGCCAGAAAGCGTGACAACATCAGAGCCATTGCTGGAACCGGTCAACTGAATACCATATCCAACCGCGGCATTGGTTGTCGCACGGTTACCAAGAACACCGGTAGAAGCATCAACATCGTAACCCATAAATTTGGTGTTGATGTTAAGGTCGGCTGTGGGGGCGGTACATCCACTGATAGAGACAGTGAATGGAGTGAGTCCTGCTG
>JALAGK010000236.1 GCA_022712475.1 Enterobacteriaceae bacterium | reverse complement strand
TTTCATCACAGCACAGGGATGAAAGTCTGACAAATAACAAAAGGCAGCAGGATATAGCACTATTTCACAGACTCGCGCAGCGCCTCTGTTTGGCGACAAAACGCGGCAAACCGCTCTAAAATGCTCAAGGCCTGCGGCGTGGGTACACAGTCTGCCAGTAACCGTGCCACATCCACATCTTCTGCCAGCCGCTCGCTGCGGCTCTCAATAATCGCGCGCATAATCTGTGGGGTAAATTCCGGGTGAAACTGCACCGACAAGGCACGTGGTGAATAACGAATTATCTGCATTGCATCAAGCTCGCTTGCGCCCAGCGCAGTCGCCCCCGGCGGCAGCGCCAGTACGCTTTGTGCGTGGCTTAGAAACGCGTGAAAGTGTGCCGGCAGTCCTTCAAGCAATGGGTCTGACTGAGCCGCCTCGTTGAGCACCACTGCCTGGCACCCCGTTTCACTCCCGCGCGGGTTATAGTCCACCGTGCCTCCCAACGCATCGGCCATTAACTGGTGACCGTAGCACACCCCCAGCAGCGGTGTTTCTTGCGCCATTAACGCCAGTAGCCAGTCAGCGGTACGCTCGCTCCAGCCTTCGCGCTCGGTCACCATTGCCCACGAACCGCTGATCACCGCACCTCGAATCGCTCTGACATCCGGCAGCGCCTCACCCAAAAACGGGCGCACCACGTGTAATTCTTCTTTCTGGTCCAGTGCCTGCCTGAACCACTGCGGCTGGTCACCCACGCGGACGCGGATATCCGCAGGCGGGTAGCCCATATGCACAATTACCAGCGGTCGCACAGCCATCGTTGTCTCCTTATTGTTAAGTGATACGTTTAGCATTGTCTCCCGCGGCGCGTTTGTCACCCTGACATCATAAAAACGGCTGGATAACCACGTTGCTATCACTTTTCTGGCTGACGGCAACTGGGCAAGCGTGCCGTCGGGGATTACACTCAATGCAACATTTTAATAACACAATGAGACTGCCCGATGACGCCTGCACTGACACCCGCCCTGTTCATTAACGGCCAGCGCTGCATGGCTGAAAACAATGCAATGTTTGAACGCCGTAACCCGCTTGACGAAGAACTCGCCTCTCTCGCACCGGCAGCAAGTGTTGCTGATATGCAACGTGCCGTAGAGTGCGCTGCAGCTGCGTTTGAGAGCTGGCGCGACGTTGGCCCTGGCGCACGGCGAGCGCTGTTACTCGACGCAGCCGAGCGACTGGAGGCGCGCTGTGCGGATTTTGTCAGCGCGATGGCAAGAGAAACCGGCGCCAGCGCCCAGTGGGCAGAATTTAATGTGCACCTTGGCGCGGGACTTCTGCGTGAAGCAGCAGCGCTCACTACCCAGGTCAGCGGCGAAGTCATTCCCTCCGATGTGCCGGGTAATCTTGCGCTGGCGGTGCGCCAGCCCGCAGGCGTGGTGTTAGGCATTGCCCCCTGGAATGCACCGGTTATCCTCGGCGTACGTGCCATTGCAACACCGCTTGCCTGTGGCAACTGCGTCATACTGAAAGGTTCCGAACTGTCGCCCGCCACCCACGGTCTGATTGTTGATGCCTTAAATGACGCCGGTTTTGCGCCGGGTGTTGTGAATTTTGTCACTAATGCTCCAGAAGATGCCGCACAGATAGTGGAGGCGGCGATTGCCCATCCTGCCGTGCGCCGGGTGAATTTCACTGGCTCGACCGGCGTGGGGAAAATCATTGCGCAAACCTGCGCCCGCTACCTGAAACCGGCGGTACTGGAGCTTGGTGGTAAAGCGCCCCTGCTAGTCCTTGACGATGCCGACTTTGATACCGCCGTAAACTGCGCCATCTTCGGGGCCTTTGCCAACTCCGGGCAAATTTGCATGTCCACTGAGCGCATTATTGTGGATGAATCCATTGCCGACGCCTTTGTTGAGCGCTTTGCCAGGCGTGCGGGCGAACTGCCCTGTCGTGACCCGCGCGAAGGTCCAACGGTACTGGGTGCGGTGGCAGACTCTCGCTGTGTAGAGCGCTGCAATGCGCTCATTGACGACGCGCTGGCAAAAGGCGCCCGGCTGGTAACAGGCGGTAAAAGCCACAGTGCCCTGATGGCAGCTACGGTGCTGGATGGCATTACGCCAGACATGCAGATTTATCATGAAGAGGCGTTTGGCCCAGTTAAAGGCATTGTGCGGGTGAGCGGTGAAGCCCAGGCGATTGCCTGCGCTAACGATAATGCGTTTGGGCTGTCTTCAGCGGTATTCAGTCGTGATACCGCGCGCGCCTGGCGAGTGGCGCAGCGGCTGCAAAGCGGGATTTGCCATATTAATGGCCCTACAGTGCATGATGAGCCGCAGATGCCGTTTGGCGGCGTGAAAGCCTCAGGCTACGGCCGTTTTGGTGGGCAGGCAGGCATACAGGAGTTCACCGACCTGCGCTGGATTACGCTTCAGACCACACCGCGCCCAATGCCGTTTTAATCTATCGCTGTGAGCGCGGCAGGCATTTTAGTTGGCGGGATGTTCCTTAAGCCAGGTTTCCATCAACGCGATTTCTGCCTGCTGTGCCTTAATTATCTCTTCTGCCAGCGCACGCATTTTGGGGTCGGTGCCGTATTTAAGTTCAGACTGCGCCATTTCAACCGCCCCTTTATGGTGCGCCAGCATCCCAACTGCAAACGCGCGGTCCGGGTTGCGTTCTTTCATCCCGGCCATCATCCCTTTATGCATTTCATCCATTTGACGCTGATAGTCCTGTTGCATTGGACTTGTGGCGGTGGTGCTGTGGTGAGTGTCCGCGGCCTGAACCGACAGGCACACACTTCCTGCCAGAAGTGCGGCCAGTACGTAAATGCGTTGCATGAAATTCTCCTCGGCTGCTGTGATTAATAAGCCTGGCTTTCCTTTATAAGAAAGGCCAGGAAAACCGTCGAATTGTTCAAAACATGATCGGTTAGTTGAATTTTATGAAGAAAAAATAAAAGGCACATAAAGATACTCGCCCTGTGGCCGATAAAAACCAATGGCGGGAAGTTTTTTCGTCTGCTGAGCATTTTCTTTATCCTCTTATCCTTCATAAGCATAAGGAAGACAATATGTCTGTAAGACGCCTTTCTCTGTTTACTTTCGCTCTACTGTTCATTCTGTTTCTTGCAAGTACCCTGCTGGCGACCTGGTCTCTGGTGCGCAATAACGATGCCCTGCATGATGTAAACAGTGAAATACGTGTTGTACTT
>JALAGK010000235.1 GCA_022712475.1 Enterobacteriaceae bacterium | reverse complement strand
GAACATCAGGCCAAAGATAACGCCGCCTCGGTGGGCGGCGTGGGTTTTATTGTGCCATGAACATCAGTCTGTCACTGGCAAAGGAACCATCGGCAGCAACCTCGAAATAACGGCGCACTTCATCTGTCGCTTTATTTTGCAAAAGACGAATAGCCTCAACCAGCTCTGATGGCGTGTTCATGCGGCTCACCCAGCTACTGAACTCCAGCGTCAGTCGTTCGTTACGCAGATCATGTACGGTAAAACCGGCCTCGTTTACCTGGGTCAACCACTCGCCCTGAGTGTAATCACGCACGTGAGAGGGGTCGCGCAGCATTTCGATGGTCTGCAAAAAAACATCCAGCGTTGGGCGGCCGGGTGAGCAGATATCAATCACAATCAGTGTGCCGCCAGGTTTCAATACCCGCTTTGCCTCACGCAGGGCACGGCCCACGTCGTGCCAGTGATGCGCCGAGTAACGACTAATAACCACATCAAACTCGCTATCACCAAAGGGGAGATATTCGGCCATTCCCTGACAGGTGGTGATGTTGCTAAGATTTCGCGCCTGTGCAGCCTCATTCACCACCGCCAGCATACGATCTGACAGATCGTATGCCACCACTGATGCCACAACGTTTGCTGCGGCAAAACTGGCATGTCCTGCCCCGCAGCCCATATCGAGTACCCGTGCGTCAGGCATGGCGGCAAGCCAGCTGGCCAGTCGTTCAAGATCGCTTCCCTGTGCGTGTACCGCACTGTGCAAATAGGCCTGTGCCTGTTCGCCAAACTGGCCGTCGACCAGCGACCTGTGGTTATTATTCATGGTTTGCTTCCTTATCTGTCGTTGTTGTGCAAATCGACTATACGTTGCACAACATACGGGTACAATATGAGCAATTATACTAGTACTGGCTAATACCACGATGAGCGATGAAACACTTTCCGGCCCCAAAGCACTGGGCCATTTCTTACGTACCCGGCGTGAAAATACGCCACCCGAAACGCTGGGGCTGCCTGCTACGGCAAGACGTCGTACTCGCGGACTGCGCCGCGAGGAACTGGCGCAGCTAAGTGGAATAAGTACCACCTGGTATACCTGGATAGAGCAGGGGCGCGATGTAGCGGTTTCCGCCAGAACGCTTTCCAGTATCGCCGATGCATTGCGTATGAACGCAACCGAACGCGGCTATCTGTTTCGTCTGGCGCAGTTAACAGACAGCCGTGACGAACAAGCGAGTGGTGTGAATAGCAGCGTGCTCGCATGCGTACATCAGGTCAGCACACCATGTTATGTGTTGGATTTAACATGGGATTTGCTGGCATGGAACCATGCAGCCGAAACCTTGTTCAGCGGTTGGCTCGATAGCGATAATGCACCTAACATGATGAAGTTTATGTTTTTGCATCCGCTGGCTAAAAGCCTGGTACCGGACTGGGACACGCGCTGTGGACGCATTGTGGCTGAACTGCGCGCCGAAGGGATTCATTACATGCAGGAGCCCCGGTTGCAGGCATTTATCCATGAGATGTCGCAGGCAAGTGACGCGTTTCGCACCCAGTGGGCGCGCCAGCAGGTAGTGGAACGCCGAGGCGGCGAGCGTCATTTTCACCATATTGTTTCTGGCGAACTGCGTTATACCCAGGTGTCCTGGCGTCTTAGCGGCAACCGGGCGGTGAAAATGGTGATGCTGCTCCCGGAAAGCTGAATATGGCATGGCATGCAGGCCATGGTATCCATCCTCAGAACCCGCTCTGCGCGCAGAGCGCTGTGCTACTATGCGCAACAGCATACCTGACAATCACTTTCTCTCAATAATGGTTCAACAATGCTGAAATTTACCCGCAGGTGGACAAAGCGCGCGTTGCTGGCGCTGCTGCTGTTTGGTGCCGGGATGCTGGCACTGCGTATGTATGACATTCTGCGTGGCCCGCCGCTGGATCCGTGGCATACCTGGGTTGCACCGGAGATGGACGCGGCGGCTATTGATAGCGCCAGCTGGAGCGATTACCTGTACCACGAAAACCAGCTGTTTAAGGCTGAAAAAACGTACCTTGCCGATAAGCTTAAACCTGAGCTAAAAACCCCACTTAACCGATATTATGTTGACGGTCTGGTCTGGCCAGAAAAATTTACCACCGACTGGAACCGTTCTTATGTACTAGAGCCGCCAGGCAAACCACGTGGTGCCGTCGTTCTGCTGCACGGCTTAACGGACTCCCCCTATAGCCTGCGCCATGTGGCAGAACTTTATCGCCAACACGGTTATGTCGCGGTAGGCATTCGTCTGCCAGGCCACGGTACTGTACCTGGAGCATTAACGGCTGTGACAACAACTGACTGGCAGGCCGCGGCGCGCCTGGCTGTTCGAGAAGCAACGTCGCTGACAGACCTAACAGTACCACTGCATCTGGTCGGTTATTCCAACGGCGGGGCACTGGCGATGCAGTACGCGCTGGATGCGCTGCACGACAATACGCTGCGTATGCCAGAACGCATCGTGCTAGTTTCCCCTATGATTGGCGTGACAAGCTTTGCGCGTTTTGCGGGGCTGGCCGGATTACCGGCGGTATTTCCGGCTTTTGCACGTTCGGCGTGGCTTAACACACAGCCGGAGTTTAACCCCTTTAAGTACAATTCATTTCCCGTCAATGCAGCACGCCAGTCCTGGCTTTTGACCAAAAAACTGCAAAAATCTCTCGCTGGCGCGGCGGATAATGGCGATATTGCCAGGCTGCCGCCGGTGTTGACGTTTCAGTCAGTTGTGGATGCTACCGTACGTACAGACGCCGTTGTGAGTGCGTTTTACCAGCACTTGCCTGCTAATGGCAGCGAACTAGTGCTGTTTGATATCAACCAGGCAGCAATCTATCGCCCACTACTGACGCCAGATACATGGACTGCGGTGTCACGGCTGTTGCCTTCTGCACCACGTCGCTACCAGACAACGGTTATCACCAATCTGTCTGCCAACACGCCGCAAGTGCACGCGCTTGTCACCCACGCAGGGCAACCCGGCGCGCACGCCGAGCCCCTTAATCTGCGCTGGCCCTCAGATGTTTACTCGTTGTCACACATCGCGTTGCCGTTCCCGGAAAGTGATTCGTTGTATGGCCGCACGCCGGATAAACGCAATGAATTTGGCATCAGTATTGGGGCTATCAGTATTCGTGGGGAAACCGGAGTGCTGAATGCGGGCGTTGAGTCGCTGATACGGGTTTCATCCAATCCGTTTTATCCGTGGATGGAAAACAAAATCTCTCAGGTCATTGAGTAATCGAAGGAGGGAGTGCGCAGGGGCAGGGCGCACACGCCTTTTCACCTCTGCGCATAAGCGTTGTCAAAATACGCATTTCCGTCCTGCACGCGACGGTGCTTAACTTCATGCATACCTTCAACGTGGAGTTAATTATGCGACAGATTCTCACTGGCATTTTCTGGCGTAATCTCCTGCATGCATGGCAAGCAGCGCCTGGCGTTCATGATGCAGACCGCGCGCTGGAGTCTGCCGTATACGGTCTTCACCTTTATGGCGTCGACCTCGGTAACGTGACGCAGGAGTTATTTAACCGTGAAAGACCATCTCATACACCGTAGCCGCAGGGCAGCTTACTGGAATGAGTTGTGCAAAGCCCTGCGTTAATCTCAACCGCGCCCGGCATCCAGCCCGTTAAAACAATGCCGGTCAGTATTTAGCTGACCGGCTAATAACTATTAGCTCTTTCGCCCCCAACGCTGTTGCAAATACTCAACGGCATAGTGGGTTTGCGGCTGATGCAGAAAATCCTCACGAAACAAAATAGTGCCGTCTACGCCCGGCAGGCTCTCGTTGAGATCGAGTTGGCGCTTAAGTTCGGACACCCCACCATCGATTGTCCAGTCAGGCTCGTTTGCCGCAGGCTGGTTCACTTTATATAACGCAATCCCGATATAAAGTCGGGTGTGCGTACCTGCCACCGTATTGGCCCACCAGTGTGCCAGCGTGTCGTAACGTGCCACCTCACGGCCAAATGGCCAGTACAGCTGCGGTGCGATGTAGTCCAGCAGCCCCTGTTGCACCCATTGGCGGGTATCGGCATACGCCGCTTCATACGCGGTATTGCCACCACGGGTCGCAGAACCACGTTCATCATCGGCAACATTACGCCAGATACCGGCTGGGCTAACGCCAAACTCAACGTCTGGTTTTAATGTGCGGATGACGCTGGAAACGTCACGAATAATCGCCAGTGTGTTGTTGCGCCGCCAGTCACCACGATTGGCAAACTCGCCGCCATAGCGTTGCCAGCTGGCGTTATCGTTGAGCCGGGAATCCGGTGTTTCATAATAGAAATAATCGTCAAACTGTACACCATCAATAGCGTAGTGGCTCACCAGCTCACTTACTACCTGCGTTACCCAGCTTCTAACCTCTGGCAAACCAGGGTCAAGCACATACCGGTTGCTGGCAGTGCGGACCCAGTCGGGATGCTGAGCATAAACGCTGGCGACTGTTGTATAACGGGTGGCGTTCAGCGCAGCTACCGTCTGGGGCGAGGTATCCATGGTGATGCGATAGGGGTTGAGCCAGGCATGGAGCTTCAAACCACGCTGGTGCGCCTGCTCAATCACAAATGCCAGCGGATCGTAACCTGGATCTTTGCCGACCGTACCGGTCAGTACAGGCGACCACGGGAGCAGGGCGGAGCGATAAAGCGCGGTGCCATCTGGTTTAGCCTGAAAGTAAACGGTATTAATGCCAAGGCGCACCATATTATCGAGCTTTGCAATCAGCTCCTGTTGCTGCATACGGATGCGCTCGGCATCAGAAAACGTCGTGACCGAAGCGCGTGACGGCCAGTCCAGTCCGTAGGCGGTTGTGAGCCACACGCCGCGCACCGGCTGTACTTTTTGTTCTGTCGGCGGCGTTTGCGGTTGTTCTTTAGGCTTTTCACGATCGCCACATCCGGCCAGCAGGCAGACCAACAGTGAAAAGGCGAGAAACCAGCGTCGCCCTGTGGATTGCAGCATTATTGTTTCCTTTTTGCCATTCATGCAGCATGAAATCATCTCACGCACGTTGAGTTAACGCCAGGCAACGGTGTTCATCAGGCGAAAATATCGTCTCACTTTCGGCCACATTTATTTAGCCAAATGTCAGTAGAAAATGGTTTATAAAAACGGATAGAAGCCATTAAAAAGATAGACTGATAAACCAATCATAAAGGAGCCGACAAGAGAAAACGCGGCGTTGTACCAGTAGAAATAGACAGGGGTTTTGGAACGGTAGATGTAGTAATTCTTATACGTGCCATTATACCAGCCGACAAAGACTCCGCTTCTAAGCGCTTTTGCTGAGTGAAAAATCATCCACAGCCCACATACCACTATGCAGAACAATACTAAAAGTGAATCCCATTCCATGATGTACCTTCTAAAAACAATGCCCTATAAAACGGTAAGTGGGTTGAGCAATGCCACTGCATTAAAATGATTGGGGGCAAGGTTTGCATACCGTATTGTGGTCCGGTAATGAAGTACCTGGCATGTTACGTTGAAGACAAAAACATTGCCACGCAATACATTGTAAGAGAGATGTTAACCGTTTTCTTATATCATGTGTTCGCCATATCCGAACCCGCCTTACGGCAACGGGGTGCCCGGCGCGACGGCGGACATAAGAAAAGAAAGAGTGAGTAACATGGAAAACCAGAAAAAAAACCGTTCCCTTTATATCCCTTACGCCGGTCCGGTATTGCTGGAATTTCCGCTGCTAAATAAAGGCAGCGCATTCAGCCCGGAAGAACGCAGCAACTTTAACCTCACCGGCCTGCTGCCGGAAGTGGTGGAAACCATCGAAGAGCAGGCGGAGCGCGGTTGGCGCCAGTATCAGGATTTTAAGACCGATATCGACAAGCATATCTATCTGCGCAACATTCAGGACACCAACGAAACGCTGTTTTACCGCCTGCTGGAAAATCATCTTGATGAGATGATGCCCATCATCTATACCCCAACCGTTGGCTCAGCCTGTGAGCGTTTCTCCGAGATTTACCGCCGCGCGCGCGGTGTTTTTATCTCCTATCCTAATCGCCACAATATGGATGACATCCTGCAAAATGTCTCCACTCACAATATTAAAGTCATTGTGGTGACTGACGGCGAACGTATCCTGGGGCTTGGCGACCAGGGGATTGGCGGCATGGGGATCCCGATTGGTAAGCTGTCACTGTACACCGCCTGCGGCGGCATCAGCCCGGCATACACGCTACCTATCGTGCTTGATGTGGGCACCAACAACCAGCAACTGCTTAACGATCCGCTGTATATGGGCTGGCGTCACCCGCGCATTACCGATGAAGAGTATTACGCGTTTGTCGATGAATTTATTCAGGCCGTTCAACACCGCTGGCCAAACGTACTGTTGCAGTTTGAAGACTTTGCACAGAAAAACGCTATGCCGTTACTGGAGCGCTATCGCGACCAGATTTGCAGCTTTAACGACGACATCCAGGGGACTGCCGCCGTTACGCTCGGTACACTGATTGCCGCAAGTCGCGCAGCGGGCAGCAAGCTCAGCGAGCAGAAGATTGTGTTCCTGGGCGCAGGCTCGGCTGGGTGTGGTATCGCCGAGCAGATCATTGCCTGGATGCGTACAGAAGGGTTGAGTGATGAGGCAGCACGCGCCAGGGTGTTCATGGTTGACCGTTTTGGTCTGCTGATGGACAACATGCCCAATCTGCTGCCTTTCCAGGCACGCCTGGTGCAAAAACGTGACGAACTGAGCGACTGGAACATCACCACCGAAACGGTGTCGTTGCTCGACGTGGTGCACAACGTCAAACCAGATATCCTGATTGGCGTTTCAGGGCAGGCGGGACTGTTTACGGAAGATATCGTACGTGAGATGCACAAGCACTGCCCACGCCCCATTATCATGCCGCTGTCTAACCCAACCTCGCGCGTGGAGGCCACACCGCATGATATTCTCAACTGGACAGACGGTGCGGCATTAGTCGCCACCGGGAGTCCGTTCCCGCCAGTGCTGATTAAGGGTGAGACTTACGCCATTGCTCAGTGTAATAACGCCTATATCTTCCCCGGCATTGGACTTGGCGTGGTGGCTTCAGGAGCATCGCGCGTAACGGATGAGATGATGATGGCCGCCAGTCAGGCGCTGGCACAACACTCGCCGCTGGTGACGGGTGAAAGTACGCTCGTGTTACCGGAACTTTCCCGAATTAAACAGGTGTCAAAAGATATCGCGTTTGCGGTAGGCAGTATGGCGCAGCAACAGGGCGTGGCGGTGAAAACGTCCTCAGAAGCGTTGTTGCAAGCTATTGAAGATAACTTCTGGCAACCGGAATATCGCAGCTATCGCCGGACCTCTATCTGATATCCAGCGCCGCCCTCGGGCGGCGCAGTTGGGCGCTAAT
>JALAGK010000234.1 GCA_022712475.1 Enterobacteriaceae bacterium | reverse complement strand
CTGGACGACATTTTCTCTGTCGATAACCTGCGCCACACGGACTATAAAGCAAAACGTTATACTGATGAAAGCTAACAATAAGTTACATACCGAATAACGCCAAAGGCACGTCCACTGTGACGTGCCTTTTTTATTGCATGCGGATACGAATCTTCAACATTTCATTTTCAACTTAAACATTTAAAAAACTAAGGATAACAACTATGTTTGGTGCAGAGCTTGTCGTCGTTCTGTTGGCTATCTACCTTGGTGCGCGCCTGGGCGGTATCGGCATTGGCTTTGCCGGTGGCCTGGGCGTGCTGGTGCTGACGCTGTTTTTTCAAATTCCACCCGGCGCTATCCCGTTTGACGTCATCGAAATTATTATGGCGGTGATTGCCGCTATCGCTGCGATGCAGGTCGCAGGCGGCATGGATTACCTGGTAAGCCTCGCCGAGCGCCTGCTGCGCCGCCACCCCAAATACATCACCTTTATCGCCCCGCTGGTGACCTGGTTTATGACCATCCTCGCAGGTACCGGCCACACTGCGTTCTCCACCATGCCGGTGATTACCGAGGTGGCAAAAGAGCAGGGCATTCGCCCATCACGCCCGCTGTCTATTGCCGTGGTTGCCTCGCAGATTGCCATTACCGCCTCGCCAATTTCGGCGGCAGTGGTGTTCTTTGCCGGTATTCTTGAGCCACTGGGCGTAAGCTACCTCACGCTGCTTGCCATCTGTATTCCTGTGACACTGATTGCCGTCATGCTGACCGCGTTTGTGTGTAACTTCCTTGGCTGTGAACTGAAAGACGACCCGGTGTACCAGGAACGTCTGGCAAAAGGTGAAGTTACACTGCGCGGCTCACGCGTATTTGACATCAAACCCCATGCCCGTCGCGCGGTACTGCTGTTCCTGGTGGGTATCGTGGCGGTGATGTTCTACGCCACCGCCATCAGCGACACCGTTGGCCTGATTGAAAACCCGGTGCTGCCGCGTAACGAAGCTATCGTGGTATTTATGCTGACCATCGCCACGCTGATTTGCCTGACCTGTAAAGCCGATACTGGCGAAATCCTCAACGCGCCGACCTTTAAATCCGGCATGAGCGCCTGCGTATGCGTGCTCGGTGTTGCCTGGCTGGGTGACACCTTCGTGAAGCATCACATCAGCGACATCCAGGAAATTGCAGGCGACCTGTTGCAGAACTACCCGTGGCTGCTGGCCGTGGTCCTGTTCTTTGCAGCCACTCTGCTCTACTCCCAGGCCGCGACCACCAAAGCGCTGATGCCAGCGGCACTGATGCTGGGCGTCACCCCGCTTACTGCCGTTGCCTCGTTAGCTGCCGTTTCTGCTCTGTTCGTGCTGCCAACCTACCCAACCCTATTGGCGGCGGTCGAAATGGACGACACCGGCTCCACTCGTATCGGCAAGTATGTGTTTAACCACTCCTTCCTGGTGCCAGGCGTGATTGCTATTGCCCTGTGCGTCATTCTCGGCTTTGTCATCGGCGGCATTGTTATCTAACTGCTGCCCTCCCCCCTCATGCGAGGGGGGAATCTCTGGCGTTACCTACGTTTACATCCTGTGCTTCGCCGTCTGCGCCTGGCTCGTGATATAGTCTGCGCACGAAATATGCTGATACGGAGATTTGCTATGGCGACACCCGATGCCGTTGTTGTCCTGTGTACTGCACCCGATGAATCCACGGCCCAGGAGTTGGCCACGCTGATTCTGAGCGAAAAACTCGCCGCCTGCGCGACGCTTATGCCCAATGCCACCTCGCTGTATTACTGGGAAGGTAAAATTGAGCAGGAATATGAAGTACAGATGCTCATCAAAACCGACAAGGATCATCTCGACAGGCTGCTGGTCTGCCTGAAAGCACATCACCCGTATCAGACGCCGGAACTGCTGGCGCTCCCCGTCATTCAAGGAAATAGCGAATATCTCTCATGGTTGTACGCGTCTTTACGTTAATTTTTCTGTTGTTCACCACGCCGGTCTTTGCCGGGTTGTTTGACCGCCCCGGTCAAAGCCAGTTTGTGCCAGCAGACCAGGCGTTTGCCTTTGACTTCCAGCAGCGTGGCACTCAACTGACGCTGAACTGGAAAATTTTGCCGGGCTACTATCTCTATCGCCAGCAGATTGATATCTCACCAGTCGCAGCCACGCTTGCGGACTTCACGCTGCCCGCAGGTGTTGAGCACGAAGATGAGTTCTACGGTAAAAGTCAGATTTACTTCACCTCGTTAAGCCTGCCGCTGCACCTGCTTTCTGCCGATGCCGGGGCCAGCGTGCGCGTCACGTATCAGGGCTGCGCCAAAGCGGGCTTTTGTTATCCGCCAGAAACAAAAACCGTACCACTGAGCGTGGTAACAGCGCAGAGCAGCGCGCCTGACGCCGCCAGTAGTGTTGCGCAGAACAACCGTACGCAAGCTGCGGCCAGCAACGACGCAACATCCGCCCACCAGGGGGAGTCCGCACCTGCACAACTGCCGTTTTCGGCGCTGTGGGCGCTGCTTATCGGTATTGGTATAGCCTTCACGCCATGTGTACTGCCAATGTATCCGCTGATTTCCGGCATTGTACTCGGCGGGCGTGAGCGGCTATCTACCGGGCGCGCACTGCTACTGGCGTTCATTTACGTCCAGGGCATGGCGCTCACCTATACCGCGCTGGGACTGGTGGTCGCCGCTGCCGGGTTGCAGTTCCAGGCCGCGCTTCAGCATCCTTACGTGCTCATTGGTCTGTCAATCCTGTTTATCCTGCTGGCGCTCTCCATGTTTGGCCTGTTTACCCTCCAGTTGCCTTCGTCATTGCAAACGCGCCTGACGCTCATGAGCAACCGCCAGCAGGGCGGCTCCACCGGCGGTGTGTTTGCCATGGGCGCGATTGCCGGGCTGATTTGCTCCCCGTGCACCACCGCGCCGCTCAGTGCCATCCTGCTGTATATTGCCCAGAGCGGCAATCCGTGGCTGGGCGGCGGTACGCTTTACCTTTATGCGCTCGGCATGGGACTGCCGCTTATCCTCATCACCGTATTCGGCAACCGACTGCTGCCGAAAAGCGGGCCGTGGATGGAAAGCGTCAAAACCGCGTTCGGTTTTGTTATCCTGGCGCTACCAGTGTTCTTACTTGAGCGCGTGTTGGGGGAAACCTGGGGCCTGCGCATGTGGAGCGCGCTCGGCGTGGCGTTTTTTGGCTGGGCGTTTATCGCAAGCCTTGGCAGCACCCGCCGTGCCGTACGCGTGTTGCAAATTCTGCTGCTCGGCGCAGCGCTTATCTGTGCCCGTCCGCTACAGGACTGGGCTTTTGATGCGCCGGGCGCGACTGAGAACCAGGCGCATCTTAACTTCACCCGCGTAAGCAACGTGGCAGAGCTTGAACAGGCACTGGCAAAATCTCAGGGCAAGCCCGTGATGCTCGACCTGTACGCTGAGTGGTGTGTTGCCTGTAAAGAGTTTGAAAAGTACACCTTCAGCGACCCGGCGGTTCAACATACACTCACAAATACGGTACTGCTGCAAGCCGATGTCACGGCTAACGGCCCCAATGACGTGGCGCTGTTAAAGCACCTCAACGTACTGGGCCTGCCAACGATTTTGTTCTTTGATGAAAACGGCACCGAACAGCCGCAGGCGCGAGTCACCGGCTTTATGAATGCCAGCGCGTTCAGTGCGCATTTGCGCAAACACCAGCGGTAAACAACACTTCACAGGGGGAGAAACCGTTGAACAGAACGGAGGAAAACACCGTGCAACGCGAAGACGTACTGGAGCAGGCGCTGCAAATCCTTGAGAAAAAAGGACTGGCAGATACCACGCTGGACATGGTTGCCGCAGCAACAGACAGCACGCCACAGGCGCTAATGCGTTTCTGGCCGGACAGAGAGGCGCTGCTTTACGACGCCCTGCGCCACCACAGTGACCAAATTGACGCCTGGCGTCACCAACTGATTCATGACGATACACTCACAACCGAGCAAAAACTGCTGGCGCGCTATGAAACGCTGACCGGCTGTGTAGGCAACCAGCGCTATCCCGGTTGCCTGTTTATTGCCGCGTGTAGCGTTTACCCGGACAGCGAGCATCCCATCCACCAGCTTGCCACGGTACAAAAGCGTGCGGCTCGCGATTACACCCACCAGCTACTGGTGCAACTTGAGGTGGACGACCCGGCGATGGTGGCCGATCAGATGGAGTTGGTGCTGGAAGGTTGCCTGAGCCGCCTTCTGGTGCACCGCCGCCAGGATGATGTGGATACCGCACGCCGCCTGGCCGAAGATATTCTGCGCCTGGCACAGTGCCGCACAGCAGGCGCATTAACCTGATTTGCATCGCTTTGCCTGCTTTGCATGAAAAGCAGGCAATCGATACGGTTTTCCGTCTTTTTTGCACTAAAGTCGTTGACGCTTACCGACCTTTACGGTTTAATGCGCCCCGTTGCCCGGATAGCTCAGTCGGTAGAGCAGCGGATTGAAAATCCGCGTGTCCCTGGTTCGATTCCGGGTCCGGGCACCACGAATTACAAGGCCTCGCTGAAAAGCGGGGCTTTTTCGTTTCCGGGGCTGCCCTGATTATACCCGCGCTCCGGCACGTTACTCACCCTCGCTGCATAATCCCAGGCGT
>JALAGK010000233.1 GCA_022712475.1 Enterobacteriaceae bacterium | reverse complement strand
GTCGCAAGCGATAGCGCCGGGCCGAGTGCAACGCGAAAGGAACTTGCCTGGGTGCGCATCCCGCCATCAAGCAAAATCATCGCCAGCGCCAGGTTACTGATGAGATAGGCAAACGGGTAGTTATCAAAAGGAATGCCGCCAATGCCGTCAACACCTGCCAGCATGCCAATAGCAAGAAAGATAACCAGGATAGGAATGCCAAGGCGGGAAGAAAAAGTACTTAACAGAATGCTGAAGGTAACCAGCACGGAGCCAATAATAAACAAATGAAAGACAGCCGTAGCATCCAAAATAACGCCTCTCCTGGGTGAGTATTTCTCAATAAAGTTATTATCGGTCAGTGTGGCGGCTTCTTTGCCGCCTTATACGATTTTTTTATCTAAGCGTTGGATGACCGCTCAGAGTCAGGTGTGCATACCTACCGTCATACACCAGTTCGCCCTGAGCACCAAGCGGCAATGTCACAGTGTCTGGCTCGTGACCGAAGGCCAGACCATCAACAATTGGCACCGCAATGCGGCTGCGCAGCGCGTGAGCCATCTCTGCAAGATTGTAGCCATTGTCGTAGTCGTTAGGTTTCGCGGCGCTGAAGCTGCCTAGCACCACAGCGCTCTGTCGTGCCAGCACGCCCGCCTGATGCAGTTGTAACAGCATGCGCTCCACCCGATAAGGATGCTCGTTAATATCTTCCACCACCAGAATGCCGCCTTCAATGCGCGGCATCCACGGTGTGCCGAGCAGCGACATGAGCATAGCAAGGTTGCCACCCCAGACAGTGCCCCGGGCGCTAAATGGCTCAGGCGCGTAGCCGGGCCAGCGCAGGGTGAAGTGTGGTTCACGTAGCGCCTGCCAGAAATGGTCGAGAGTAAATTCACTGAGATTTTCTGCCCCGAAGTTGCCCGCCAGCATGGGGCCGCTGAAGGTCACGCTGCCTTCCTGCGCCAGTAGCGCCAGCTGAAAGGCGGTGAAGTCGCTGTGCCCGCAAATCAGCAGCGGGCCGCGGCGGGCGCGCTTGCCAAGGGCGGCGTAGTCAATGGCGTCCAGCAGTCGGGTCAGGCCATATCCGCCGCGTACCGCCAGCGCAATTGTCTGATTTTCGGATAATTCCACCAACTGGTTCAGGTCTGCCAGCCGTTCGGCGTCACTCCCCGCAAAGCGTTGCCAACGACGCGAGATAACCTGCGTATTCTCTACGCTGTGGCCGGTTTCACGCAAATATGCCACGCCGCGCTCGGCGGCTTGCTGTTGGATGCAATAGCCTGAAGGGGCAATCAGATGAAAAATGGCCATGGCATTTCCTTGCTGATTTAAATTGTGGATTCGTTATGATGCCGTCTGGCGCTGCGGTTGTCATCCGCGACCTCCAATCAAACATAAGGATAGAGCTGTGAAGTTAAAATGGTTTATTGTCCTGTGCCTGGTGCTGGCCGGGTGTTCGAGTAAAACGCCAAAACATCAGCAGACGCCGTGGGAAGCCCAGCGTCCTGTATCCGGCGCGCAAACCTGGATGCCAATATCCGAAGAAGCGGGTGAAGCCTGGGGCGTTAGCCCACGGTTGCTCACGGCAATCATTGCCGTGGAGTCCGGCGGTAACCCGACGCTGGTGAGTTCCTCTAATGCGGTAGGGTTAATGCAGATTAAGGCCTCGACCGCCGGGCGTGAAGTGTGGCGACACCTGGGACGCAGCGGTCAGCCTTCTACCAGCGAGCTTAAAGATCCCGCGCGCAATATTGATATCGGTGCGGCTTACCTGAGTATTCTTGAGCACGGTATTTTGCGCGGTATCGACAATACGCAGACCATGCAGTACGCGCTGATTGTCGCTTATGTTAACGGCGCCGGTGCGCTGCTGCGCATGTTCTCGTCCAACCGTGGTGAGGCGATTGCGCAGATTAACAGTATGTCTCCAGAGCAGTTCTGGCAGTACGTGATGGATAATCATCCGTCGTCACAGGCGCCGCGCTATTTATGGAAGGTGAAGCAGGCGCTGGAAGCCGCCTGATGAGGCGTTTCTGGCCTGACGGGTGTGAACCGTGTTATGCGTTTATGTCACCGAATGTGAATGCTACCTACAAACAAAGAAGGCAGCTTATAGCCGCCTTCTTTGTCTTTGCAGCATGATGCAGGGATGACTGCTCTGCGCGTAACCGTTAACAGCCAGAACGCAAATTCAGTACGACAGCATCAAAAATCATATCCCAGCGTGACGTTCACCTGTCGCTCTTTGCCCCAGTAGCAATAACCCGTGCCGTAACAACCCGCCACATAATCGCGTCCGGTGAGGTTGCTGGCGTTCAGCTGTACAAATGCGCCACGCAACGGCACGCTCCATTCGCCGAGATTGGCGCGCACCATGGCATCAAACAGCGTAACAGACGGCACCCGCAGCGTGTTTTCGTTATCGGCCCATTGCTTGCCGATATAGCGCACACCCGCACCAAGGCTGATGCCGTGATCTGCCTGATACAGCCCCCACAGCGAGGCAAACTGGTCTGGCGTGACGTAAGGCGTATTGTGGTTATTGCCGTCAATGGCGTCTTTAAACCGTACCCGGTTCCAGGTGTAACCGGCTATTGTGCTCAGGCGTGATGTTATCTGTGTGCGGGCTTCCAGCTCAATACCCTGAGAGTGCACTTTGCCTGCTGGTTCATAGTAGCTTCCCTGAACCACGCGGTTGCCGACGTCTTTTTGCGTCAGGTCATATATCGCGATGCTATACAGGTTGCCGCTTCCCACAGGCTGATATTTCACGCCAGCCTCGTATTGCTCGCTGGTGGTGGGTTTGAGAATACGGCCTTCAGCATCCGGCAGTACCTGCGGCGTGACCGCCGTACTGTAGCTCACATAGGGAGAAACGCCGTTATCAAAGGCGTGCAGCAGCGAGACGCGCCCACTGAAATGATCGTCGCGACGGTTATCCACCACCTCGGTTCCCGCTTCAGGCGTCAGCGTACGGCTTTTGGTGACAATATGGTCATAGCGCCCGGAGAGGTTCAGGTGCCAGCGTTGCCATACCATTTCATCCTGCAAATAAACGCCGCTTTGCTCATAGACACGTTTTGCGTCAGACAACAGCGCGCCATCAATGAGGGTCGTATAAGTCGGAGCGCGCGGATCGTAATGCCACAAGCCCGTGCCGCCGGACTGCCCGGTCCATGGATTGAGGTTGCTGGCGTACCCTGAACCGTCGTGAATGTTGTTGCGATAACGGTGATATTCCCCACCGAGCACCACCTTATGTGCCAGCTCGCCCGTCGTGAAATCGGCTTCAAGCTGGTTGTCGATAGCCCAGGCATCCAGCGACGAGTTTTGCTGGCTGTAATAGCGGCTCAGTTCGTTGTGCTGTGCGTCGGCCCAGCCTATCTGATAGGCCTGTTTCAGGTCGACATTCGAGTGGGTATAGCTGCCACTGGAGCGAAACGTCCAGACGTCGTTGAGGTGGTGATCAAACTCATAGCTGTAAAGCTGTTGATGACGTTTGAACGCATCAATACCGGGTTCGACGTCAGAAAAGCCGGTGTCGAGCTTGCGGCCCGTGCTGGTATAGAGACTGCCGTCGGCAGGCACTGAACCGTGGTAACCGCCAGAGGGATCTTTTTCCAGATAAGCGCGCAGCACCAGGCTGGTGTCATCGTCGGGTTGCCACACTAGCGACGGCGCAATGGCGTAGCGCTCATCGCGGGTATTGCGATACTGCGTGTCGGTATTTTTGGTAAGGCCGGTCAGGCGCCAGGCCCATTGTTCGTTGATGGCATCGGTATAGTCAAAGGCGGCACCAGTGGTCGCGTTGTTACCCACCCAGGTACGCAGGTGCCCTTCGCGCACAAACTGTGGTCGCTTTGAGGTTTCCATCACCAGCCCGCCGGGGACGGTCTGTCCGTAGAGCGCCGAAGAGGGGCCGCGAATTACATCAATACGCTCAAGAAACCACGGGTCAACCTGCAATACGTTATAGCTGCCGCCGTCGCTCATCAACCGCAGACCATCAAGAAACGTGTTGTTCACATCGCCACCGTGAAAGCCACGCAAAGCCACGGTGTCATAGCGAGTGGCGCCGCCAGAAAAGCCGGTAAATACACCCGGTGTGTAGTTCAGGGCGCTGTTAACGTCGCTGGCGCCCTGGTCCTCAATCTGCTGACGTGTGATGACCGACACGGCCTGGCCTGTTTCAATAAGCGGCGTATCGGTT
>JALAGK010000028.1 GCA_022712475.1 Enterobacteriaceae bacterium | reverse complement strand
TGCCTGGGCTGGTCGGCCCTATTCTTGGGCCTATGCTCGGCGGCGTGCTGGTCACATGGGCCAGCTGGCATTGGATTTTCCTGATTAACATTCCCATTGGCATACTGGGTTTGGTTTACGCGCGCAAATATATGCCCAACTTCACCGCTCCGCGCCGGGGTTTTGATATGACAGGTTTTTTCCTGTTTGGCCTGGGCCTGGTATTCATATCAAGCGGTATGGAGTTGTTTGGGGAACGTATTGTCGCCACCTGGATGGCGCTAACGGTCGTAGCTGGCGGGTTTGTGCTGCTACTGGGCTATGTTCTGCATGCGCGCCGAGCCGCGTCTCCCCTTATCGCGCTACCCATATTTAAAACCCGCACCTTCTCTGTCGGCATTGCCGGAAACATTGCGTCACGTCTTGGCACAGGCTGTGTACCTTTCCTGATGCCGCTGATGCTCCAGGTTGGCTTTGGCTATAGTGCACTCATTGCAGGATGTATGATGGCCCCTACCGCTATCGGCTCTATTCTCGCTAAATCCATGGTTACGCAGGTGCTACGCAGACTTGGCTATCGCCGTACCCTGGTTGGTATCACCCTTTTTATTGGTTTGATGATTGCCCAGTTCTCGCTGCAAACCGCGATGATGCCGGTGTGGATGCTGCTTATCCCCCTGTTTATTTTGGGAATGGCAATGTCCACCCAGTTCACCGCAATGAACACCATCACGCTTGCGGATTTAACCGATGAGAACGCCAGCAGCGGCAACAGCATGCTGGCCGTCACGCAACAACTGTCGATAAGTCTGGGTGTTGCGGTCAGCGCCGCAGTGCTGCGCTTTTATGAAAGTCAGGGTGACAGCAGCACGGTCGAGCAATTTCACGCCACATTTATAACCATGGGCGCTGTCACTGTGATATCGGCACTGGTGTTTATGTTATTGCGGGCAAAGGATGGGCGTAACCTCATTAGCGAGCGCCGCAAGCACTAGCAGGAGCCGCGAATGACCAGCTCTGGCGTTGCCTGAAGCCGCTGTTGCTCCCTGTCAGGTTGCGCCATGCGCTGTATAAGCACCTGAACGGCAAGCGCACCCAGCTCATCTTTCGGTTGATGAACAGTGGTTAATGGCGGCGTCATATAACGAGCAAGCTCAATATCGTCATAGCCCACCAGCGCCATATCATTGGGTACAGACAGCCCGGCCTGCCAGAGCGCCTGATAAGCCCCGAGAGCCATTGCATCGTTGCCGCAAAAAACCGCCTGTGGTGGGTCATCCAGCGCCAACATGCTCTCAATGGCGGCGACTCCGCCAGAAAACTCAAAGTTGGCGACATATTCATAGCCCGGCGGTACCGTTAACCCCGCACGCGTCATCGCCGTACGATAACCTTCAAGTCTGAGTCGGGCGGGGGTTTTATCCAGCGGGCCGGTAATACAGGCAATCCGCTTAAAACCTTTATCAATTAAATGCTGCGTCGCGATATCGCCGCCAAGCAACGAGTTATCTTCAATCAGGTCACTGCCGCCGTCAAACGGCGACCAGTCCATCATCACGGTAGGAATAGTAGGATAGCGCTGTATGATTTCTTGCGACGGCAGATGCGTTTCGGTACACAGCAGCAATAAACCATCCACACGCTTTTGCAGCAGCGTCTCAAGATTACGATTCATGCGCTGCTCATCGCCTTCGGTGTTACATAAAACCAGACTGTAGCCACGTTCAAAACAGCTACGCTCCACCCCGCGCACCACTTCAGAGTAAAATGGGTTAGAGCTTGCGGTTATCAACATACCAATTGTGTGGGTCTGGCGCATTTTAAGGCTACGTGCCAGCGCAGAAGGCGCATAGTTGAGCGTTTTGATTGCAGCCTCAACCCGCGCCCGAATCGCTTCACTGACAAAACGATCGTTATTAATGACATGAGAAACGGTCGACGTCGAAACACACGCAAGACGTGCGACATCTTTCATTGTCGCCAAAGGATTACTCCTGTTGAGCTAAAAACGCGTTAATTTCTTCTCGCCATGGCACAGAGGGCTGTGCCCCTTCACGCGTTACAGCAATAGCCGCTGCCGCGTGAGCAAAGCAGATAGCATCTGCCAGCGCCTGTCCTTCAAGAATGGCCGTTACCAGCGCACCGTTGAAAGTATCGCCTGCGGCAATAGTATCTACCGCTTTTACCTTAAAGCCGGGAATGCGCTGCCCTTTGCCGTTTTCACTAAGCCACACACCGCGTTTACCCAGCGTAATCAACACCGTATTGATACCTTTCTGATGCAATACCAGCGCAGCCTGTGCGGCGCTGGCATCGTCTTTCACCGTAACGCCGGTCAATCCTTCTGCTTCGGTTTCATTCGGGGTAATGATGTCGATGAGCGCGAGTAGCTCATCTGACAGTGCTCTGGCTGGCGCCGGGTTAAGTACGGTTAACGTGTCGCTTTCACGCGCAATTTTCGCAGCCGCCAATACGCTTTCCAGCGGAGACTCAAGCTGCATCAGCAGTACACGTGCGCTATGGATACGCTCACGCTCGGCCTGCACCATTTCAGGCGACAAACAGCCATTAGCACCAGCATGAATGCCGATCACATTTTCACCGTCGCCATTAACAAAAATCAGCGCCACACCCGTCGCTTCACCTTTCACTACACTAACAGGCGCAATATCAATGCAGTCCTTTTTTAGCTGCTGGCGTACGCGCTCACCCGTGTCATCATCGCCCACACAGGCAATAAAGGCGATGTCCGCGCCACTGCGCCCGGCCGCTACCGCCTGATTCGCGCCTTTACCGCCAAACGCCACCTGATAGCGATGGCCAGTCAGCGTTTCGCCCGGAGAAGGAAAGCGTTCAAGATTAAGGATGTGGTCGGCATTGATACTGCCCAGAACGACAAGTTGGCCTGCGGTTTTCATTTTGGTGTGTCCGTAAAATGCGCCGCCCGAAGGCGGCGCGTTGCCCTGCTTTTCTTCGATG
>JALAGK010000232.1 GCA_022712475.1 Enterobacteriaceae bacterium | reverse complement strand
GGTAATACGTGCGCGCTGTAAACCTTCGACCAGCACTTTTACGGTGCCGTCCGGCAGTTTCAGCATTTGCAGAATTGAGGCAATGGTACCCACAGAAAAAAGGTCGTTAACACCCGGCTCATCCGTGGAAGCCTCTTTCTGCGCCACCAGCATGATTTTTTTATCATGGTCCATTGCCGCTTCCAGGCAGCGAATGGATTTCTCCCGCCCGACAAACAGCGGAATAACCATGTGCGGATAAACCACCACATCGCGCAATGGCAACACGGGGATTTCAATGCGTTCAGAACGCTCAGGATTCATAGAGCTCTCTCTCAATTTAGTTTCCGCCAGGTAAGGGGCGCGCGTGAACGCTCTTCACGGCATCTCTCCAGTTAGTGATTCAGTATATGGGGATGTTTCCCGTACATTCAACGGCAGGAATTAAGGAAAAGTAAATGGGGGATAAATTCCCCCATTTGTACGGTAACTGACTGTAAGGAGTGGCGAATTATTCGCCAGACGCCTGTTGCGCCTCAGACTTACCGTAAATCAGCAGCGGCTCAGACTGGCCTTCAATGACCGAGTCATCAATAACCACTTTTTCCACATCTTCCATCGACGGCAGGTCATACATTGTTTCCAGCAGTGCACCTTCAACAATGGAGCGCAGACCACGTGCACCGGTTTTGCGTGCCATCGCTTTTTTTGCAATAGCATCCAGCGCTTCATCGCGGAACTCCAGTTCCACACCTTCGAGGTTGAACAGCGCCTGATACTGCTTAGTCAGGGCGTTCTTCGGCTCTTTGAGGATCTGGATGAGTGCATCTTCACTTAGCTCATTGAGCGTCGCGACAACCGGCAGACGGCCAATAAACTCAGGAATGAGACCAAACTTGATTAAATCTTCCGGCTCAACCTGAGAGAGCAGTTGCCCCTCGGTGGCTTTTTCTGACTTCGCTTTTACCGTTGCGCCAAAACCAATGCCGGAGCCGGTTTCCACACGGTTAGCAATAACCTTATCCAGGCCCGCAAACGCACCACCACAGATAAACAGAATCTTTGAGGTATCAACCTGCAAAAACTCCTGCTGCGGATGCTTACGCCCGCCCTGCGGCGGTACAGCCGCCACAGTGCCTTCGATAAGCTTCAGTAGCGCCTGCTGCACACCTTCGCCGGACACATCACGGGTAATGGACGGGTTATCGGATTTACGTGAAATCTTGTCGATTTCATCGATATACACGATACCGCGCTGCGCTTTCTGTACGTCGTAGTCGCACTTCTGCAATAGCTTCTGAATGATGTTCTCCACGTCTTCACCCACATAACCGGCTTCGGTCAGGGTCGTGGCATCCGCCATGGTGAACGGTACATCCAGCAGGCGCGCCAATGTTTCGGCGAGCAGCGTTTTACCGCTACCAGTCGGCCCAATCAGCAGGATGTTACTTTTACCCAGTTCTACGCCGTTTGACGTATCACCATTGCGCAGGCGCTTGTAGTGGTTGTATACGGCAACCGCCAGCACTTTTTTTGCCTGCTCCTGGCCGATAACATAATCGTCCAGATGGTGGCGAATTTCGTGCGGGGTTGGCAGCGCGCTGCGTTCGCGGTGCGGCGCGACTTCTTTAATCTCTTCGCGAATAATGTCGTTACATAAATCGACACATTCGTCGCAGATATACACCGACGGCCCTGCGATCAGTTTGCGCACTTCATGCTGGCTTTTGCCGCAAAAAGAGCAGTACAGCAATTTTCCTGAACCGTCTTTGCGCTTATCTGTCATGAGTCAAAACCTCTTAATCTGTTACTTTTTGCGGCAGTCGATGACGCACGTCCTCGATTCCCAGGCCACAGCCCTATCCGGCGCGTTAGTATGTCGCATCTGCTTATAGTATAGCGACACACCGCGCCACGGACATCCGCATTATTCACGGTGGGTCAGGATGGCATCCACCAGGCCGTATTCCAGCGCTTCTTCGGCAGACAGGAAGCGGTCACGCTCAGTGTCTTTTTCGATTTTTTCCAGCGGCTGGCCGGAGTGCTGTGCCATCAGCTCATTCATGCGCGCTTTGATTTTCAGAATTTCACGGGCGTGGATTTCAATGTCCGTCGCCTGCCCCTGATAACCGCCCAGCGGCTGGTGAATCATCACGCGGGAGTTCGGCATACAAAAACGCTTACCCTTCGCCCCGGCATTAAGCAAAAACGCGCCCATTGAGCACGCCTGCCCCATACAGAAGGTGCTGACGTCTGGCTTAATGAACTGCATGGTGTCGTAAATCGACATCCCGGCGGTGATAACGCCGCCTGGAGAATTGATATACAGGTAAATGTCTTTTTCCGGGTTTTCCGCTTCCAGGAACAGCATCTGCGCCACAATCAGGTTAGCCATGTGGTCTTCGACCTGACCAGTCAGGAAAATGACGCGCTCTTTAAGCAGACGGGAGAAGATATCGTAAGAACGCTCGCCGCGGGATGTTTGTTCAACAACCATCGGCACCAGCGCCATATGGGGTGCATATTGTTCTGTTTCGCCACTGTATGACATGTCCGTCTCCTTCATTATCGTTCTTACTGACCTGATTTTACTAAAGCGCGCTCGGCTTGACTACGCAGCGCGTCCGGCACACACAGACGGATATCAACCAGGGTATCGGCAAGCCAACCTTCAGTACCAGATGGGGTTGACCCTATGCTTTTTCAAGCATAACAACCTTTGGCCCGAACGCTAAGCGCCCGCAGAAGGTTTTATTCTCATTCTACACGGCGGTTGTTTTTTTGATAAAAAAAAGCCCGCCACCGGCGGTGACAGGCTTTCTACACTTGCGTGTGCGAAGGCGCTATTATGCCTGCTGGTTCATCAGCTCACTGAAAGTCGTTTCTTTTTCAGTGACTTTCGCTTTAGTCAGAACAGCTTCAACAGCCTGCTCTTCCAGTGCCACGTTACGCATGTTGTCCATCAGCTCATTGTTCTTGCTGTAGAACTCAATAACTTCCTGCGGATCTTCATACGCAGAAGCCATCTCTTCAATCAGACCTTTCACGCGCTCTTCGTCAGCTTTCAACTCCTGAGTACGAATCACTTCGCCCAACAGCAGGCCAACTACAACGCGGCGTTTCGCCTGCTCTTCGAACAGCTCACGCGGCAGCTCCAGCGCTTGCTTCTCGTTACCGCCAAAGCGCTGTGCAGCCTGGCGACGCAGTACGTCGATTTCGCTGTCAATCAGTGCTGCCGGTACTTCAATGTCGTTCGCGCTCACCAGGCCGTCGATAGCCTGAGATTTCACGCGGTTACGCACTGCGCCTTTCAGCTCACGCTCCATGTTTTTACGCACTTCAGCACGCAGACCGTCAATGGAACCGTCTTCAACACCAAAACGTTTGATGAATTCCGGGGTCATTTCCGGCAGCTCGCGCTCTTCCACTTTTTTGAGGTTGATGACGAACTTAGCCGCTTTACCTTTCAGGTTTTCAGCGTGGTACTCTTCCGGGAAGGTCACATCGATAGTGAACTCTTCGCCCGCTTTGTGACCCACCAGACCTTCTTCAAAGCCCGGGATCATGCGGCCCTGGCCCATTGCCAGCACGAAATCAGACGCTTTACCGCCTTCGAACTCTTCGCCGTCAACGCTACCGGTGAAGTCCAGAGTTGCACGGTCTTCAGCGGCAATAGCGCCGTCTTTGTCTTTCCAGGTCGCCTGCTGCTTGCGCAGGGTGTCCAGCATGGTGTCTACGTCGGCATCTTTAACTTCAACAACCGGCTTTTCGACTTCGATGCTTTCCAGGCCTTTCAGCTCAACTTCCGGATACACTTCGAATTCTACCGCATAGGTGTAATCTTCACCCTGCTTGTACGGACCTGGCACATAGTTCGGTGCGCCAGCCGGATTAATTTTTTCTTTGATGATCGCATCGATAAAGTTGCGGCTCATCAGGTCGCCCAGCACGTCCTGGCGAACAGAAGCGCCATAACGCTGAGCAACAACATTCATCGGTACCTTGCCTTTACGGAAACCGTCGATACGTACTTTCTTCGCTACGTTGACCAGCTCGCTTTTTACAGCGTTTTCGATGCTGTCAGCAGGGATAGTAATCGTTAAACGGCGCCCCAGGCCCTGGGTGGTCTCAACTGAAACTTGCATCTTGTTACCTCAAAAAATCACAGTGCTCGGTCAACTCTGGAAGCAGCCCCCAAGGGAACGTTGTTGTTGCTTCACAGCATCGGGATACATTCTTAAATCAGAATCACATTCCCTGTCGCCAGAATTACCCCGAAGACATTCCGAAAAATAAGACGCCGCATTATAGCGGCATCGCTTTTGTGAGTCGAGAACGGCGGCAACCAACGCTGCGGCATCTTTCACAATATTTTCACCATTCCTGACAACAGGCAAAAGAAAACGGCCCTCAGGCCGTTTTTTCAGTCATATTGCGTTGGCGTTTGATACATAAAGATGAAGAAAAGTTCCGCTCTACCTCATCGTCAGGCAATGCTTCCGGCACCCCGGCAGGGAGGGGAAGCCAGCACCGTATCCTGCAAACTTTCCCACTCTTTTTTTGTGTAGGTGTGTAGTGCGAGGGCATGGACACTGCCCGCCAGCTCCTCATTTAATGTACCGTAAATTAACCGGTGGCGATTGAGAAAACGCTCTCCGCTAAAGCAGTCGCTCACCAGCACCACTTTGAAATGGCTTTCTGAACCCGCAGGAACATTGTGACGATAGCTCTCATCAACGACTTCAAGGAACACGGGGTCAAAAGCTGCTCTGAGTTTTGCTTCTATTTGCTCGCGTACCATCATAATGCTTACCTCGTCAACGCAGGGATGGCTCCCATCTCTTTAAATGTTAGCCGCTTTTACCGCTTCCATTGTCATTTCTCAACAAAAATTTAACCATCCCTGTAGCGAGCTTTTGCGACGAATCCAGGCTATGGCCTTTAAAGAAACAAAGCGCTGCGTTTGCAGACATTCCCCCTTCCCCTTGCCGGTGGCAATGTTATGATGACGAGAATTTTGTTAGGCAGACACACGCAACACGATTGAGATAACTGAATATGTTAAAGAAGATCTTTGTTCCGCTGATGGCGCTGGTAATGCTTGCTGGCTGTGCATCGCAGTCCAACACCCTTGAAGTTTCACCGCAAATTGCCCTGCCGCAGCAGGATCCGAGTCTGATGGGCATCACTATCAGCATTAACGGTGCTGACCAGCGTGCTGACCAGGCACTGGCGAAAATTAACCGCAACAACCAGCTTGTTACGCTCACCGCCTCACGCGACTTGCGTTTCCTGCTACAAGAAGTGCTGGAAAAACAGATGACCGCACGCGGCTATATGATTGGCCCGAACGGTCCGGTTGACCTGCAAATTATCGTTAATAATCTGTTTGCAGACGTGTCTCAGGGCAACGTCCGCTACAAAATCTCGACCAAAGCGGATATCACCATCACTGCAACCGCGAAGAACGGCAACAAAATGAACAAGCAGTACCGTTCAAACTACAGTGTTGAAGGCGCTTTCCAGGCCTCTAACGCCGATATCACCAACGCGGTTAACACCACGCTTACCGACACCATTGCCGAGATGGCGCAGGACACCAGCGTTCACGACTTTATCAAGCAGAACGCACGTTAATTGCTTCACTCCAGGCCCGACGCTGTCGGGCCTGTCACCGGATTGACCATGTCGAGCAACACACTACAGATTTTCCGCCAGCCGAAATCGGCCATTTTGTTAATTCTGGGCTTTGCGTCCGGTCTCCCTCTTGCACTCACCTCCGGCACGCTACAGGCGTGGATGACGGTTGAAGGCATCGATTTAAAAACCATTGGTTTCTTCTCGTTGGTCGGCCAGGCTTACGTATTTAAGTTTCTCTGGTCGCCCGCAATGGACCGCTATACCCCGCCGCTGCTCGGCAGGCGGCGCGGCTGGCTTATCATCACCCAGCTTCTGTTGATGGCGGGCATCGCCGCAATGGGCTTTCTTGACCCTGGCAGCCAGTTACGTTGGATGGCGGCGCTGGCTGTGCTGATTGCCTTTTGCTCCGCGTCTCAGGACATCGTGTTTGATGCGTGGAAAACTGACGTGCTACCGCCGGAAGAGCGCGGTTCTGGTGCTGCCATCAGCGTGCTGGGCTATCGTCTGGCCATGCTGGTATCCGGCGGTCTGGCACTGTGGATGGCGGATAAATACCTGGGCTGGCAGGCCACCTACTGGTTGATGGCCGCTCTGCTGATACCCTGTCTTATCGCCACTTTACTGGCTCCCGAACCCACTGATGCGATTGTCGCCCCTAAAACCTTAGAAGAAGCGGTGATGGCCCCACTGCGCGACTTTTTTGGCCGCAACAACGCCTGGCTGATTCTGCTGCTGATTGTGATGTACAAGCTCGGTGACGCTTTCGCCATGAGCCTGACGACCACCTTTTTAATCCGGGGCGTCGGCTTTGATGCTGGTGAAGTGGGTATGGTCAACAAAACGCTGGGGCTGTTTGCAACGATTGTTGGCGCACTCTACGGTGGTGTGTTGATGCAACGCCTGAGCCTGTTCCGTGCGCTGCTTATCTTCGGTATTTTGCAGGGCGTGTCGAACGCCGGTTACTGGATGCTGGCAGTCACAGACAAAAACATCATCACGATGGGCAGCGCCGTCTTTTTTGAAAACCTGTGCGGTGGTATGGGCACAGCGGCCTTTGTCGCGCTGTTAATGACGCTGTGCAATAAGTCGTTTTCGGCAACGCAGTTTGCGCTGCTCTCGGCGCTGTCGGCGGTTGGGCGTGTCTACGTCGGTCCCATTGCTGGCTGGTTTGTTGAAAGCCATGGCTGGCCGACATTCTATTTATTTTCCGTCGTGGCCGCTGTGCCGGGCATTGTGTTGCTGCTGATTTGTCGCCACACGCTGGAGTACACTCAACGCACAGAATCTTTTATGCCGCGTACTGAATATGCCGGCGCCTATCGCTTCGTGCTTGGGGTGCTGACGTTCGGCTGCCTGCTGCTCGCGGCATGGTTGGTGGTACTGATTATCAACGCACTCGGCCTTGCAGCTCTGTCTTTCGATGTACTGCTGCTTGAAGCTGGCGCGCTGCTCGCCGTTGGTGGAATTTTGTTCGGCGGTATCCTCGATTACGCTGCACTCAAACGCACACGCCTGCTGTAACACGTAAATTCGCCGGTTAATTCCGGCGAATTTTGTTATTTCTTTTATTTCCTTTTAGCAAAAAGGGCGGCGCAAAAAATATTTCTCCGCGTGCCTTCGCCAATTTCCATCCGGTTATTCTGACCGGTGATAAATTATTTTAACCCCGTCCTTGTTTGTCTTTTGATGCAATATTGTTAACCCTTTGTGTCTTTATAGCGGGTAGCTATACCAATGCGCCTTATTGACATTTCTTTACCTAAAAAAAGGTTATAACGTCCGTCGAAGCCCTGTCAGCACTGAATGTTTACATTTTGGCTCATATTCCGTGACGCAGCAGGCAGAAGCAACTAACACTGCGCTGACACAACCCTATCAATGTTTACAGTAATGTAACCATCCCGTAAAATGCCCGCACACTTTAAACGCCACCCGATCCCGTGGAATTGAGGTCGTTAGAATGAGACTCAGGAAATACAATAAATGTTTGGGATGGACGTCGTTACTCGCCTCCGCAATTTTACTCAGCGGTTGTGATTCGGCGCTTCTCGATCCGAAAGGGCAGATTGGCCTGGAGCAACGTTCACTGATACTGACGGCCCTTGGCCTGATGTTGATTGTCGTGATACCAGCCATTCTGATGGCCATCGGCTTTGCCTGGAAGTACCGGGCAACCAACAAGGATGCAAAATATACCCCCAACTGGTCACACTCCAATAAAGTGGAAGCGGTTGTCTGGACTATCCCGGTTCTGATTATCATCTTCCTGGCTGTGCTGACCTGGAAAACCACCCACTCTCTGGAGCCCAGCCGTCCGCTGGACCACCCTGAGAAGCCAGTAACTATCGAAGTTGTTTCAATGGACTGGAAATGGTTCTTCATTTATCCGGAGCAGGGTATTGCGACGGTAAACGAAATTGCCTTCCCGGCCAATACCCCGGTGGAATTCAAAATTACCTCTAACTCGGTAATGAACTCCTTCTTTATTCCGCGTCTGGGCAGCCAGCTTTACGCAATGGCAGGCATGCAGACCAAACTGCATCTGATTGCCAACGAGCCTGGCACTTACGACGGTATTTCCGCAAGTTACAGCGGCCCTGGCTTCTCCGGCATGAAGTTCAAAGCTATCGCCACGCCAGACAAAGCAGGCTTTGAGCAGTGGGTTGCCAAAGTGAAGCAATCGTCAGCCACCATGAATGATATGGACGCTTTCGAGAAGCTGGCAGCGCCGAGCGAATACAACAAAGTCGAGTATTTCTCCAGCGTGAAACCGAATCTGTTCAAAGATGTTGTGAACAAGTTCATGTCACACGGGGAACACATGAGCATGGGCAATGCTGAAGGCGCGCACGCGGGCCATTCAGCAGAAGGCATGACCATGAGTAACGCGGAAACCTCTCATCAGGGCGCCGAGGAATAAATACGATGTTCGGAAAACTTACACTGGATGCTGTCCCGTACCACGAACCGATTATTATGGTGACCGTTGCCGCCATTATCATCGGTGGCCTGGCGGTTGTGGCAGCACTGACTTACTTCGGTAAGTGGTCTTATTTATGGAATGAGTGGCTGACGTCTGTCGACCATAAACGTCTGGGTATCATGTATATCCTCGTCGCACTCGTGATGCTGGTACGTGGCTTCGCCGACGCCGTCATGATGCGTAGCCAACAAGTATTGGCTTCAGCCGGTGATGCAGGCTTCCTGCCACCGCACCACTACGATCAGATCTTTACCGCCCACGGCGTTATCATGATCTTCTTCGTAGCGATGCCGTTTGTTGTCGGTCTGATGAACCTGGTGGTTCCGCTGCAGATTGGCGCACGCGACGTGGCGTTCCCGTTCCTGAACAACCTGAGCTTCTGGCTGACCGTGGTCGGCGTGGTGCTGGTAAACCTCTCTCTCGGTATTGGCGAATTCGCTCAGACCGGTTGGGTGGCTTATCCACCGCTGTCGGGCATTGAATACAGTCCAGGGGTCGGGGTCGATTACTGGATCTGGAGTATTCAGCTTTCCGGTATCGGTACCACCCTCACCGGGATCAACTTCTTCGTTACCATTCTGAAGATGCGTGCACCAGGCATGGACCTGTTCAAAATGCCGGTCTTCACCTGGACTGCGCTTTGCACCAACGTACTTATCATTGTTTCCTTCCCGATTCTGACGGTTTCTGTCGCACTATTGACGCTTGACCGTTATCTGGGCACCCATTTCTTTACCAACGATATGGGTGGCAACATGATGATGTACATCAACCTGATTTGGGCATGGGGCCACCCGGAAGTGTATATCCTGGTGCTGCCGGTGTTCGGTGTGTTCTCTGAAGTGACCGCCACCTTCTCCCAGAAACGCCTGTTTGGTTATACCTCGCTGGTGTGGGCGACTATCTGTATTACCATTTTGTCGTTCATCGTCTGGCTGCACCACTTCTTCACCATGGGCAGCGGTGCGAACGTTAACGCCTTCTTTGGTGTCGCCACGATGATTATCGCCATCCCAACCGGGGTGAAGATCTTCAACTGGCTGTTCACCATGTATCAGGGCCGTATCATCTTCAACTCTGCGATGATGTGGACCGTCGGCTTTATCGTCACCTTCTCTATCGGTGGGATGAGCGGCGTACTGTTGGCCGTACCGGGCGCAGACTTTGTACTGCACAACAGCCTGTTCCTGATTGCGCACTTCCATAACGTCATCATCGGCGGTGTGGTATTCGGTCTGTTTGCCGGTATGACATACTGGTGGCCGAAAGCATTTGGCTACACCCTGAACGAAACCTGGGGCAAACGTGCCTTCTGGTTCTGGTTCATTGGTTTCTTCGTCGCATTTATGCCGCTGTACGTGCTGGGCTTCATGGGTATGACCCGTCGCCTGAGCCAGCAGATTGACCCGCAGTTCCACACTCTGCTCACCGTTGCTGCCGTTGGCGCCGCGCTGATTGCTATTGGTGTACTGTGCCAGGTCATTCAGCTGTACGTTTCCGTTCGTGACCGCGATCAGAACCGTGACCTGACCGGTGACCCGTGGGGTGGTCGTACGCTGGAGTGGTCAACCTCTTCACCGCCGCCGTTCTATAACTTTGCCATCGTTCCGCAGGTTCACGAGCGTGACGCGTTCTGGGAAATGAAAGAGAAAGGCGAAGCGTACAAGCAGCCGACCCACTACGAAAAAATCCACATGCCGAAAAATACCGGCGCGGGCATCATCATTTCGCTGTTCATCACCATCTTCGGCTTTGCCATGATCTGGCATATCTGGTGGCTGGCTATCGCAAGCTTTGCAGCGACCATCGTGTCCTGGATTGTGAAAAGCTTCGACGAAGACGTGGATTACTACGTACCGGTTGAACAGGTTGAAAAACTGGAAAACCAGCATTTCGACGAAATTACCAAAGCAGGGCTGAAAAATGTCAACTGATACTCTGAATCAGGCGCACGCCCACGACGCGCATGACCATGGGCACCACGACGCAGGAGCCAATAAGGTTTTTGGCTTCTGGATCTACCTGATGAGCGACTGCATCATCTTTGCATGTCTGTTTGCTACCTATGCCGTTCTGGTGAACGGCACGGCGGGTGGCCCGACAGGGAAGGATATTTTCGAACTGCCATTCGTGCTTGTAGAAACCTTCCTGCTGCTGTTTAGCTCCATCACCTACGGCATGGCGATTATCGCCATGAATAACAACAACCAGAGCAAAGTACTGACCTGGCTTGGCCTGACATTCCTGTTCGGTCTGGGCTTTATTGGGATGGAAATCTATGAATTCCATCACCTGATTGCCGAAGG
>JALAGK010000231.1 GCA_022712475.1 Enterobacteriaceae bacterium | reverse complement strand
CGTATGGACCGCAGTGGCATGACCTTGACCGAAGCGCTGGGAGGGGCCGAAGGGCTTTCTCAGAGCATGGCGGATGCCACAGGTGTCTTTGTGATTCGTTCAAAACGTACAGCACGCCAGCCTGAGCCAGCAGTGTCCCTTGAGACACCGGTTCTGGCGGGCAACAAAGATGTGCTGCAGTTGAGCAGTACGGGCAGCCAGAGTAGCGTGGCTACCTCAGCAAATACGCGCAGCACGCTTCCTGTAGCGAAAGGCAAAATTGCCGACATTTATCAGCTCAATCTTTCTGATGCAACGGCGCTGATTATGGGAACGGAATTCCAGTTACAGCCGTATGACGTGGTCTACGTGACCGCAGCGCCTGTTGTGCGTTGGAACCGCGTAGTCAACCAACTGTTGCCGACCATTACCGGTATCAACAATATGACCGAAGTGGCGAACTGGGTGAAAAAATGGGGTCGTTAAAAATCCGTTCGGTGTTAATTGTTTGCATGGGGAACATTTGTCGTTCTCCCGTGGGGGAAGCACTGCTAAAACGCAGGCAGCGTGGTATACGCATTGAGTCAGCGGGGATTCGTGCGCTGGTTGGGCGCCCGGCAGATACCACAACGTCTACCCTTGCCGAACGGTATGGCCTGGCGCTGGAGGGGCATCGCGCCAGGCAACTGACGGCAGAGTTGTGCCGTTATAACGATCTCATTCTTGTGATGGAAAAACAGCACGTTGAGCATATTACGCGCCTTGCACCGGAAGTGCGGGGTAAGACGATGCTGCTGGGCCATTGGTTAGAGCGAACCGAGATTGCTGACCCTTACCAAAAGAGCACGTCGTTTTATGAGTTCGTTTATGGACAAATGGACCAGGCCGTTGAGCGATGGGCAAATGTTTTGTCTCGATAAATTTTTTCAGGGATAGTGAATGACAATGCAACAGCGTCTGACCAGCGATTCAGGCGAGCGGGAGTTGGACTTAGGAAAGCTTCTGTTTTCTTTATTGGATCATAAATGGGTCATCATCCTTACTGTGCTGGCTTCTTTTTTGCTGGGTCTGGTCTATGTGAGTTGTGCTACGCCGATATATCGGGCGAATGCGCTGATCCAAATTGATAAAAATAATAGCAGCTCGCTGTTAGGCGATCTGTCCAGTCTGCTTTCTGATAAAAGTATGCAGTCCGGTGCCGAGGTTGAAATTATTAAATCCCGTATGGTGGTTGGACAAACCGTCCAGGAGCTGGGGCTGGATCTGCGGGTTAAAGAAAAACGCCTGCCTTTAATTGGCAATGCCATCGCGCGCTTGTTTAACCTTGAAGACGGTAAAATTGCGATTTCCCGTCTTGCTATCGATGGTACTTTTACCAATACACAGCTGACGCTAACCGTACTATCGCCCACGACTTATCAAGTGACGCTTCCAGAAGGGCATTCCGTAAATGGCGAAGTGGGTAAATTGCTGGAAAGCGATGCCCTGACGTTGCTTGTCAGCGATATACAGGCCGAACCGGGTACCGTCTTTCGCATAGAAAAGCTGCAGGTTCAGACCGCCGTTGAGTCACTGTTGCAAAAATTTACCGTTACAGATAAAGGTAAAGATACCGGTGTGATGCAGCTGACCTATGAAGGCGAAGATCCGATGATGATTCGCAAGGTACTGGACAGCATTTCGCGTAACTATCTACAGCAGAATATTGACTGGAAATCGGAAGAAGCTGAGCGCAGCCTGGTGTTTGTTAACGATCAGCTGCCGAAAATTCGCGCCTCGCTTAACGAAGCTGAAGACAAGCTCAATCAGTTTCGCCAGAAAAATGAATCAGTCGATCTTTCTCTGGAAGCGAAAAGCGTGCTTGATACGATGGTGAACGTCGAAGCCGGACTTAATGAACTGACCTTCAAAGAAGCGGAGATTTCCAAGCTTTATACTCGTGAGCACCCCGCGTACCGGGCACTGAATGAAAAGCGTAAGACGTTGATCCAGGAGCGTAACAAGCTTAATCAGCGTGTTGAATCTATGCCGGGTACACAGCAGGAAATTCTGCGTTTGACGCGCGATGTTGAATCGACACAGCAAGTGTATATGCAATTGCTTAACAAGCAGCAGGAGCTGAAGATAAGCAAGGCAAGTACGGTTGGGCATGTGCGTATTGTTGATAATGCCGTGACCGAAACCAGGCCGGTGAAACCGAAGAAAGCACTGATCGTCGCTGTATTTATTCTGCTGGGCGGTATGCTCTCCTGTGCGCTGGTGCTGGTGAAAATGCTTTTCAACCACGGCCTTCAGAGTGCCAGTGAACTTGAAGCGCATGGTGTGAATGTGTATGCCAATATCCCCTTAAGCCGTGCGCAGCAAGGGCCCTTGCATGGGCACAGGTCGCGTTTTCGCAAACCAAGGCGCGGGAGTGAGGGGCTGCTGGCAGTAAAGGATCCTGCTGACCTGGCTATTGAGGCCCTGCGCAACGTACGTACCAGCGTTCAGTTCTCCATGATCAACGCTGATAACAATGTTTTGATGATCTCTGGCCCAACGCCAGGCGTGGGAAAAACCTTTGTTACCAGTAACCTGGCGGCGGTATTTGCCCAGAGCGGACAACGTGTACTGCTGATTGATTGCGATATGCGTCGTGGTGATTCCCATAAAACATTTGGCTGCAACTCAGCGCCAGGCCTGAGCGATGTGCTTAGTGGTGTGTGTCGTCCAGAAGATGTGCTGCTAAAGACTGAGGTCGAAGGACTTGACTTTGTTTCCCGCGGCTCAAAGTGCAGTACACCGTCAGAATTACTGATGCATACGCGTTTTGCTGAAATGCTGGCGGCATTTACTACGCAATATGACATGGTGTTGCTTGACTCTCCGCCTATTCTGGCCGTGGCCGATGCTGCGATTATCGGCAAGCATGCAGGTTGCTCGCTGCTGGTGGCGCGTTTTGAAAACAACAGCCTGAAAGAAGTGGATGCCAGTATTCGTCGTTTTATGAACAATGGTGTGACGATCAATGGTGCCATTCTCAATGCGACTGTGGAGCGTTACTCGAACTTCTACGAGTACGGTTTACATCATCACTATAGTTACGACGATCGTCATGACTAAACTGTCCGCTGGTCGTTAGTGATAACACAAAAAAGGCGCCTGTATGGCGCCTTTCCTTTATAGGCGGCGTCAGAGGAGTTTTTGTTCTGCGACATCAAGCGCAAAATAGCTCAGTATCAAATCCGCGCCTGCACGCTTAATGGCGCCCAGGCTTTCCAGCACCACGCTACGCTCATCCACGGCACCAGCAAGGGCTGCAAACTTGATCATCGCGTATTCACCGCTAACCTGGTAGGCCGCCAGCGGTAAATCGCTGCGCTCGCGGATATCGCGCACGATGTCGAGATAGGCGCCCGCCGGTTTCACCATCAGGCAATCAGCACCTTGTGCTTCATCCAGCAATGATTCACGAATGGCTTCGCGGCGGTTCATGGGACTCATCTGATAGGTTTTGCGATCGCCTTTGAGTGCAGTACCCGCAGCTTCGCGGAACGGGCCGTAAAACGAAGAGGCAAATTTGGTGGAGTAGGCCATGATTGCCGTTTGAGTAAAGCCCTCTGCGTCCAGCGCCTGGCGGATAGCTTGCACCTGTCCATCCATTGCCGCCGACGGCGCGATGAAGTCTGCGCCTGCTCTGGCGGCGGCCACGGCTTGTTTGCCGAGGTTGACGAGGGTGGCATCGTTATCTACGCCGTGCTCACACAACACGCCGCAGTGGCCGTGCGTGGTGTATTCACAAAAGCAGGTGTCGGACATCACGACAAGCTCTGGCGCGGTTTGTTTGGCGATACGGGACATACGTGCCACCAGTCCGTTCTCATTCCAGGTATCGCTACCCGTTTCATCGGTGTGATGAGAAATACCAAACGTCATGATAGAACGGATACCGGCTTTTGCGATGCGTTCAATTTCGTGCGCCAGACGTTTTTCAGGGATACGCATAACGCCAGGCATTGCCTCGATGGGGACGTAATCATCAAGTCCTTCTTCCACAAAGATAGGCAAAACCAGGTCATTAAGAGAAAGGGAGGTTTCTTCGAACATCGCACGCATAGCACCAGACTGGCGCAGGCGGCGCGGGCGGTTAATTAAGGTGAAATCGGACATTGCAGTCACTCTGTTCTGTGTGAAACATACTGCTCATGTTACCCGATTTTTGCTGTGGCGTTTTGCGTTTGAGGCCGTTGATGGCGTCAGAACGTCAATAATGGGCATAGTCGGCACTGTTAACGAAGCCAGATTGCCGGGAAGGTGTACGTAAAGCCTAAGCTGTGTTTCCCGCCACCGGGCGGTGGGAAACACAGCTCACTAGCATCATTCAGGCTTTTTGATGTCCAGAGAATAAAGAGACTGGCAGGTCTGACATATCTGCTCGCCTTCGAGACCATTGAACAGATGATTTCTTCTGGCGCGGCACTGAGAGGGGGTACAGGTCATCACGTGTTTAAAGGTACGGGTATACGACTGTTGAGAGCTGAAGCTATATTTTTCTGCTATCTCAATAATCGAGCAATCACCGAATTTTAAATCGCGAATCGAGCGGTGCAGTTTATCGTGGCGAATATAGCTGGCCGCGGTAATGGACATTTGTTCGTAGAACATCCTTTGCAAATGCCATTTGGAATAGCCCGCAATACGGGACAGATCGTCCAGAGTAATTTTTTCGTGAATGTGATCGTCAATCCAGTAAAGAATTTGCTCAATCACGTTTGCGGAGAAGTGGTCCTTTCTCATCCATGTGT
>JALAGK010000230.1 GCA_022712475.1 Enterobacteriaceae bacterium | reverse complement strand
GACGTTGTCCATCGGGCTGTGCCACCACAGATCGCGCCCTTCCTGCCAGCCAATCTGGCCGCCGGTGCGCTTGAGCGTCACCACATGTTCAACGGTTTTCACGTTTGGGTTGTTGAGCGCGTCATCAACGTTTTTCTTAAGCGGAATGCTGCGCCCGGCGCGCATACCTTCATCGGCAGTGATAATCAGGCGGGCGCTGGAATCGACCACGCGACCAGCAACGGCTTCTGGCGAGAAGCCGCCAAAAATGACGGAATGAATAGCGCCAATACGCGCGCAGGCGAGCATCGCCACGGCGGCTTCCGGCACCATCGGCATATAAATGGCAACCACATCGCCTTTGTTAATACCAAGGTTGAGCAGCACATTGGCAAAGCGGCACACATCCTGGTGAAGTTCGCGGTAGGTAATGGTTTTGCTCTGGCTGGCGTCATCGCCTTCCCAGATGATTGCGGGCTGGTCACCGCGCGCGCTCAGGTGGCGGTCCAGGCAGTTGGCGGCAAGGTTCAGGGTGCCGTCTTCATACCATTTGATAGAGACATTGCCCGGTGCGAAAGAGGTGTTTTTGACCGTTGTGTAAGGTTTAATCCAGTCGAGAATTTTACCCTGTTCGCCCCAGAAAGCATCGGGATCACTCACCGACTGCTGGTACTTAGACACATACTGCTCCGGGCTAATCAGGCAATGTTCTGCAATGCTGGCAGGAATGGGATGTTTATGTATTTGGCTCATAGCTTTTTTTCTCCTGTAAGATGTTAATAATATGTCAAATAAAGGTTAATCACAGAGGGGAAAGGGATAATGTTTACTTTTTGCGCGACAGATCACGCATTAAAAGCTGACTGAAAAGTAAGCAAACGAACTGCACTCGAGAAATAGTTTCGTTAGCAAACTATTTAAAAATGGGGAGAGTAAATTTATTTAACAACAGTAAGTTAGATGTCATGAACGGTAAAAAAATCTTGTTAACTGTGTTAATTCTGTGAATGGCTTCAATTTTCAAGGGTTGCGTGGGATAGGGTGCTAATGATACTGATCATGGCGTACAAAAACTCCATAACATCACCCGACGTTCGCCTTACCCTTTTCAGTTAGCGGTGTTCTCTTCGACAGGGTTGAGAAGGCCGCCTGAGTTCAGGATGCAGAAACGCTATGAAAAAACAAAAATTTAGCCTCGCCTGGCAAATCTTGCTGGCGCTGGTGCTGGGTATTCTTCTTGGGAGCTATCTCCATTATCAGCCGGATACCCGCGGTTGGTTGGTGGATAACCTGCTGTCTCCGGCAGGGGATATCTTCATCCACCTGATTAAAATGATTGTGGTGCCTATCGTCATTTCCACACTAGTGGTGGGGATTGCCGGTGTGGGTGATGCCAAACAGCTTGGCCGCATTGGTGTTAAGACCATCGTTTATTTCGAAGTGATTACTACCGTTGCCATCATTCTTGGTATCACGTTTGCCAACATCTTTCAGCCGGGCAGCGGCATCGATATGTCGCAGCTCGCGCAGGCGGATATCTCTAAATATCAGCGCACTACCGAAGATGTGGTGAGTCACTCCCACGGCCTGATGGGGACCATTTTGTCGCTGGTGCCGACCAACATCTTCGCCTCAATGGCGAAGGGCGACATGCTGCCGATTATCTTCTTCTCGGTGCTGTTTGGGCTGGGGCTCTCTTCGCTGCCGGCGAAGAACCGCGAGCCGTTGGTTGCTGTGTTCCGCGGCATTTCTGAAACCATGTTCAAAGTCACTCACATGGTGATGCGCTATGCGCCGGTGGGGGTATTTGCACTCATCTCCGTCACCGTGGCGAACTTTGGTTTTGCCTCACTGTGGCCGCTTGCCAAGTTGGTTATCCTGGTTTACATGGCCATTTTGTTTTTTGCGCTGGTGGTGCTGGGTGCTGTGGCGCGCATGTGCAAACTGAGCATCTGGACGCTGATTCGCATCCTTAAAGAGGAGCTTATTCTGGCGTACTCAACGGCCAGTTCTGAGACCGTGCTGCCGCGCATTATCCAGAAGATGGAAGCCTACGGCGCGCCGTCGTCAATTACCAGCTTCGTGGTACCGACCGGTTATTCGTTTAACCTCGACGGCTCTACGCTCTACCAGAGTATCGCGGCTATCTTTATTGCCCAGCTTTACGGTATTGACCTGTCTATCTGGCAGGAAATCATTCTGGTGCTGACGCTGATGGTGACGTCAAAAGGTATTGCCGGTGTACCGGGCGTATCGTTTGTGGTGCTGCTGGCAACGCTTGGCAGCGTTGGCATTCCGCTGGAAGGGCTGGCGTTTATCGCCGGTGTTGACCGTATTCTCGATATGGCGCGTACGGCGCTGAACGTGGTGGGCAACGCGCTGGCGGTGCTGGTTATCGCCAAGTGGGAACACAAGTTCGATGCTAAAAAAGCGCGTGAATACGAGCGGGAAGTGCTCGGTAAGTTCGACAGAACCGCGCAAGATTAAGCACACTATAACGTCGGAATTTCTGGCCCCCTATGCCGCAAGGCGCAGGGGGCTTTTTTTATGCATCTGGTTTAGCCCGCTGCACTCTCGCGCAGACGGTCTTTCAACTGCTGGTAGGTGTTAATCACGAACTGCTCTGCGGCCTGCTGGTCGGCAATGGGCTCCACGCGCACCGCGCTGTACTTGTACTCCGGCGTTTTGGTTATCGGGCTTAAATGCTCGTGCACCAGTTCGTTACAGGCACCAATCCACCACTGGTAGGTCATATACACCGCACCACGATTTGGGCGCTCACTGACCTGTGCGCGCGTCATCACCCGGCCTTTACGTGAGGTTATCCACACCAGCGACTCGTCTTCAATGCCAAGACGCGCTGCATCATCAGTATGAATTTGCGCGTAGCCCGGCTCGTCGGCGAGCGCGGCCAGGGCGGCGCAGTTGCCGGTCATCGAGCGGCACGAGTAGTGGCCCACTTCGCGCACGGTGGAGAGCACCATCGGGTACTCGTCGCTGAGCTTGTCCTGCGGCGCCACCCAGTCGCAGGTAAAGAACTGGCCCAACCCGTTGGCGCGGTCAAATTTGCCGTCGTAAAGCCACTGTGTGCCCTGGTCAGACGGCGATTCATCGCGACACGGCCACTGGATGTAGCCCATCTCGCCAATCTTCTCGTAGGTCGCTCCAAAAAAGTTCGGACACAGGTGGCGCATTTCGTCCCAGATTTCCTGGGTACAGGCGTAGTCCATCGGGTAACCCATACGGGTGGCAATTTCACTGATGATTTGCCAGTCGGTTTTCAAATCCCATTGTGGTTCAACGGCCTTAAAGAAGCGCTGAAAGCCACGGTCTGCGGCGGTGTACGTTCCTTCATGCTCTCCCCAACTCGTTGACGGCAACACCACGTCCGCTACGGCGACCGTTTTGGTCATGAAGATGTCCTGCACAATCAGCAGTTCCAGGTTGCCCATGGCTTCGCGCACGGCAGAAAGCTCCGGGTCGGTCTGCATGGGGTCTTCACCCATGATGTACGCGGCGCGAACTTCGCCGTGTGCCACGCGGTGTGGCAGTTCGCTGATGCGATAGCCGGGTTTTTCAGGAAGCGCAGGTACACCCCAGGCGCGGGCAAACTTCTCGCGGTGTGCGGCAATGCTGACTGACTGATAGCCTGGATAGGTATCCGGCAGTGCGCCCATATCGCATGCACCCTGTACGTTATTCTGGCCACGCACCGGGTTCACGCCGGTATTGGGTTTGCCGAGGTGGCCGGTCAACAGCGCCAGGCTGGTGAGTGCGCGCACGGTTTCCACGCCCTGATAAAACTGGGTCACACCCATGCCCCACAGAATGGTGGCGGTTTTGGCTGTGGCATAAAGACGCGCGGCTTTACGAATATCGGCAGCGGTGACACCGGTAATCGCCTCAACGGATTGCGGCGTGTAGCCTTCCACTATCTTGCGGTATTCATCAAAACCTTCAGTGCGCGTACTGATAAAGGCGCTGTTGCACAGCCCTTCCTCAATAATGACGTGGCCCATCGCGTTAAGTAGCGCAATGTTAGTGCCGTTGTTGAGCTGTAAATGCATATCGGCAATGCGCGCTGTTTCAATGCGCCGTGGATCGCAGACAATAATTTGGGCGCCTTTCTCTTTTGCCCGAATAACGCGATTGGCGACAATAGGGTGAGAATCTGCCGGGTTGTAGCCAAAGATCAGCAGTAAATCAGTGTCTTCAATCTCAACGACTGAATTGCTCATTGCGCCGTTACCGACCGACTGGTGCAGACCTGCAACCGAAGGGCCGTGTCAGACGCGTGCGCAGCAGTCGACGTTATTGGTGCCTACCACTGCACGCGCGAATTTCTGCATCAGATAGTTGGTTTCGTTGCCGGTACCGCGTGACGATCCGGTGGTCATAATGGCATCCGGACCGTATTTGTCTTTTATTGCCAGCAGCTTTTGCGCCACAAAATCGAGCGCTTCGCTCCAGCTTACGGACTCAAGCTTTGCGCCGCGCATGCGGCGAATCATCGGGCTTTTCAGGCGCGGGGTAAGGATTTGCGTGTCGTTGAGAAAATCCCAGCCGTAATAGCCCTTCAGGCACAGCGTGCCCTGGTTATTACGCCCCTGGGCGGCTTCTGCGCCCACGACCTTGTTGTCTTCAACCAGCAGGTTGATTTTGCAGCCAGAGGCGCAGTAAGGGCAGACGGTGATGACCTTTTTCATGGTGCATTGCTCCGTGCTCAGTAGTTGTTGTCGTTGTTGTTTATGCCGTTTTTATGCCATGCAATCACGGCCTTCATCGGGCATCATAACGGAGAGAAAACGGTCAATTCCCTGATAAAAAACATGGAATACATTTTCAGGCAGATGCACAGCGCAAGGAGCAATGATGGAGACGTTTTTAACGCCGCAGCCGCTGGCGATTGAAGGAGTTTGCAATGCCCGTGATTTGGGCGGTTATCGGGTTGAAGGGGGCAAGATTCGCCACGGGAGGTTGATTCGCGGCGCGGATCTCAGCGCGCTTACGCCGCAGGGACAGCACACACTGGCGCAGTTTCCGGTAAATAAGGTTATCGACTTACGTACCGACGGCGAGCTTAAGGACCAGCCTAACCGCCGCCCGGAAGGGGCTGAAATGGTGCAGCTCGACGTACTCAAAGTGGTGCTCAAGGCGCACAGCGCCAGCCCAAAAGAGATGATTGAGCGTATGGGTCAACAGGATCCGGCACAGGTGTTGCTCGGTATTTATCACGCCTTTGTGGCAGAGCCATCGTGTCGTGCAGTCTGGCGGCGTTGGTTTGACGAGTTACTGGCCTCGGCTGACGGCGCAGTGTACTTCCATTGTTCGGCGGGGAAAGACCGCACCGGCTTTGCGGCAGCGGTGCTGCTCCTGGCATTGGGGGCAGAGCGCGGGCTCATTATTGAAGATTACCTGCTCAGTAACCGCTATCGCGCCGAGGAAAACCAGCGCCTGCTGGCACAGTTCCAGCCGCTGGTACCGGACAAGCCTGCTGCGGATATTCTGACGCTGCTGGAAGTACAGGAACGTTATCTGCAAACCGCGTTTGCGGCAATGGATACGCTCTACGGTGGGGCTGACGCCTTTTTGCGTGAGGGAGTGGGCGTGACCGATGCCGAGCGCGCACGGTTACGGTCGTTGTTTGTTGCGTGAAGTCAGGCCGCCGACAGGCGGCTTTTTTGGCTTACAGTGTGCCAGCCCACACGCCGCAGCCGGTGAAAACCTCTTTTGACTGCGCAGGCTGGTGTGCTCCCTTCTTATGGCTTACCCAGAAAATGTCCACATAAAGCGTATTT
>JALAGK010000229.1 GCA_022712475.1 Enterobacteriaceae bacterium | reverse complement strand
GTACATTGATAAGTAGAGGTTTGCCCCAAAGGGTGAGAACCACTGGCGACCTCGACGGCCACGCCCGGCACGCTGATACTCTGCAACACAAGCATCGCCAGAGCGTAATTCAGCCAGCCTTTCCATTAAATACTGGTTTGTCGAGTCGATAACAGGCAGCACGGCCAGATTGCCGTCAATGACCTGCGCACGAATAAAATCTTCATTGAGAAGTTGAATAGGCTCCGGCAGGCTATAGCCTTTACCTGGCACGGTAAACACATCGACCCCCCAGTCACGCAGAGTTTGAATATGTTTGTTAATCGCCGCACGGCTCATACCAAGACTTTCGCCTAACTGTTCGCCGGAGTGAAAAGCGCCATCAGCGAGTATGCCAATAAGGGTTAACGGAATTCTGGTATCCTTCACGAAATCGCCTCCACGGCGCTGACTTCACCCTGCTCGCCAATAAAGCGAACTTCAGGTTCAAGCCAGACATTGAATTTCTCGCCAACGCGCTGGCGAACGTGGCGTGCCAGCTCAACAACATCACGGCTGGTCGCACCATTTTGGTTAATCAATACCAACGCCTGCTGACGATGCACCGCAGCACCTCCCACACAAAACCCCTTTAACTCACACCGATCGATAAGCCAGCCCGCAGCCAGTTTTACCGAACCATCGTGCTGAGGGTAGTAAGGTGCACCGGGAAAGCGCTGCAAAAGTTCGTTTGCCTGCTGCGCACTCACTACTGGGTTTTTGAAGAAACTTCCCGCATTGCCGTTAACGGTCGGATCCGGCAGCTTTGTTCTACGCATATGACATACCGCATCAAAAACCTCGTGTGGTGTTACCGTCGAGGGCTCAAGGCGCGTTAAATCGCCATATGTCAGCACCGGTACCCATATTTTCGGCAAACGCAGACCAAGCGCAACAATCGCAACACGGCCCTGATATTCGTGTTTAAAAATGCTGTCGCGATAGCCGAATCGGCATTCCTGTGCTGACAGTCTTTGTTCTATACCTGTCGCTAATTCCACACAGTCCACATATTCGCAGACATGCTTAAGCTCAACGCCATAAGCACCAATATTCTGTATTGGCGCAGATCCGGCACAACCCGGGATCAGTGCCAGGTTCTCCAGCCCGGCAATACCTCGCTCAAGCGTATATTCAACAAGTCGGTGCCAGTTCTCTCCCGCTCCAACATGCAGATGCCAGGCTTCATTACTCTCATGAATATCAATCCCGGCAATACGATTGAGGATAACCGTGCCGCTAAAATCATGCAGAAACAGCACATTGCTTCCCTCACCGAGGATTAATACCGGTTTTCCGGCGACGTTAGCATCATGCCAGGCATTCACCAGCTCTGCCGTGGAGTATGCATGGACGAGTTGTTTGGCCTGCGCCTGGATACCAAAAGTATTAAAGGGTTTTAGAGAGATGCTCATGATGTGTTCCCGTTTATCAAACGCCGCTAGTTTACCTTATGACGCGAGCCATATCTTGTACGCTTGCTTCTATCCCTATGAGAAAGTATGCCAGGATACGACAGGTCTTCCCTCAGAAGGAACGTTATAAGATGAAAGCATGGTATTCAGACATAGTCGGCGGGAATGTTCGCTATCATGATTTACCAGGAGATGAACCGCCCTTGGTTTTTATTCATGGGCTTGGTTGTGCGTCATCGTATGACTATCCAGGTGTCGCCAGAAATCCTGGCTTCCCCAATCAAAGAGTCTTGTTAATCGACCTGCCCGGTTCGGGCTTCAGTGATAAACCTGCGGGGTTTTCCTACACCACCACCGCACTGGCACATGTGCTGGATGCGATGCTACAAGACATTGCGCCAGACGGCTGTTATTTGTTTGGCCACAGTATGGGTGGAAGCATCGCTATTGAGCTGGCAACAATGCAGCCTACACGAATCCATGGGCTGGTGGTTTCAGAACCCAATTTGTCTGGTGGAGGCGGTACTTTTAGCCGAGGGATCGCATCACTTGATGAATCTTCTTTTGTTAGCGGGATTTACCCAACGCTGGCAACAAACGCTTCCTCGCCCTGGTCGGGCAGCGTGGCGGTCACTTCACCTTACGCTATCTGGCGGGAGGCTCGTTCACTCGTTAGAGGGGTTACACCTTCCTGGATGAAACAGTTCTGCACGCTAAAAATGCCCAGAGCAGTGCTCTTTGGTGCCCTGTCACTCCCTGACAATGATTACGATACGTTAACCCACAATGGCATTGAGACATATGTTGTCCCGCAGGCTGGCCATTCAATGGCATGGGAAAATCCGCATGGCACGGCGGTGGGCATTGGATTTTTTATCCGGAGGTGGACTGATAAGAAATAACCGCGTTCCAGGACGACTGAGTCTGGCCCCCGAGTTTCAGACTGTGCAGGTATTGCCCGTGTCCATCGCCAGAGGGCGAATATGGCGCGTTAACTATACGGTATGCAGGCGGTTACAAAACAACAGACGTTCACCCGGGTCATACACAGACGAGGCTGTGCTGATATGAGCCGGTATTTACCGCCAGAGGGCAGACAGGGCGCGTTAACGACACGGGAAGGTTCACGGAGCAGGGGCAGATGCGGTTCTGGCATTACTGTCGTTATTCCAGGTCTGGCTGCACGCCGGACAGCAAAAAGCCCTGCACTTTCGTGCAGGGCCTTCGCGTAATGTGATGCCTGGCAGTTCCCTACTC
>JALAGK010000228.1 GCA_022712475.1 Enterobacteriaceae bacterium | reverse complement strand
GGCGCGTGCCTGCCGGGTTTAACAATATCGTTGGACTTAAACCCACCAAAGGTTGGTTGTCGGCGGCAGGTGTGGTCCCGGCCTGTCGGTTGATTGATACGATTTCGGTGTTTGCGCTGACGGTGCAGGACGCGTTTACTGTCGCCACACTTGCCGGTGGTGAAGATGACCAGGACGCTTACTCGCGGGTTAATCCGGCCACCGCGCCAGCGGCGTTGGCGCAAAACCCGGTATTCGCCATCCCTGACGTGCTGAAATTCTTTGGTGATACGCAGGCGCAGCAGGCCTGGCAGCACACGCTGGAGGCGCTGCGCGCGAGCGGCGTGACGCTTAAGCCCATCGACTTTACTGACTTTTATCAGCTTGCCGAGCAACTCTACCAGGGGCCGTGGGTGGCCGAGCGTACGGCAGCGGTGGGCGACATGCTGAAACAACCTCAGCTGATGGACCCTACCGTCCACGCCATTGTTGCCACCGGTCTGAACTACAGCGCCGTAGAAACCTTTAACGCGGAATACCTGCGCGCCACGCTGGCACGGCGCATCCAGCATGCGTTGAGCGAGGTGGATGCGCTGGTTGTGCCGACGTCGCCCACTATCCACACGCTTGAAGAAATGCATCAGGAGCCTGTTCGCTTTAATTCACAGTTTGGCACTTACACCAATTTTACCAATCTGGCCGACCTCAGCGCACTGTCACTGCCCGGCGTTTTTCGTGAAGACGGCCTGCCTGCTGGCATCACGTTGATTGCACCTGCCTGGCATGACAGGGCGCTGGCGGAGTTTGGCCTGCGCTGGCAGCACGAGCAGAACCTTGATCTGGGGGCGACCGGGCAGCGGTTAGCGCCCGGCGAGGCAGCGCTTCCTGTCTCTGCGCACCACGTGCGTGTAGCAGTCGTTGGCGCGCACCTGCGCGGCATGCCGCTTAATTTCCAGCTCACTGCACGTAACGCCGTCTTTGTTGAGGCTACCGAAACCGCGCCCTGTTATCGGCTCTATCAGCTTGCGGGCACCACGCCTGCCAAACCTGGTATTGCGCGCGCAGATGCCGGCGCGGCAATAGCCGTAGAGCTGTGGGACATCCCGCTTGCCCGCTTTGGTGAATTCGTGGCCGAAATCCCCGCGCCGCTGGGCATTGGTTCGCTGGAACTGGCCAACGGACGCTGGGTGAAAGGTTTTATTTGCGAACCGGCGGCGCTGAGTGCTGCTACCGACATTACTGAATTTAAGGGCTGGCGCAGCTGGGTGGCCCATCAGGAGAGCCAACATGTTTAACACCGTGCTGATTGCCAACCGCGGCGAGATCGCCTGTCGTGCCATGCGCACTCTCAGGCGACTGGGTGTGACCAGCGTTGCCGTCTATTCTGATGCCGATAAAAACGCCGAGCACGTCAGGCAGGCTGATGTCGCGATTGCGCTGGGCGGGGAGAAGGCAAGCGACAGCTATCTGTCTGTCGATAAAATCATCGATGCCGCACGTACCAGCAGGGCGCAGGCAATCTGGCCAGGCTATGGCTTTTTGTCAGAAAGCGTGGCGTTTGCCCAGGCCTGCGAGCAGGCAGGTATTGTGTTTATTGGGCCGACGGCTCGCCAGATTAGTGAGTTCGGCCTCAAGCACCGGGCGCGCGAACTGGCAGCCCAGGCGGGTGTGCCGATGACCCCGGGTACCGGTTTGCTGGAGGGCCTGGAAGATGCCCTGGTGGCGGCCGCGCGCATCGGTTACCCGGTGATGCTCAAAAGCACCGCAGGAGGCGGTGGTATTGGCCTTACCCGCTGTGCGGATGCGAAGGCGCTAACGCAAGCCTGGGAAAGCGTGCGCCGTCTGGGTGAGCAGTTTTTTAGCGATGCTGGCGTATTTGTTGAACGCTGCGTGGACCGGGCGCGCCATATCGAGGTGCAACTGTTCGGTGACGGTAAAGGCAACGTGGTGGCACTGGGTGAACGTGACTGTTCATTGCAGCGACGCAACCAGAAAGTAGTGGAAGAAACGCCCGCGCCTGGCCTGCCTGCCGCGACCCGCGCAGCGCTGCTGAGAGCGGCTGTGCAGCTTGGCAAACAGGTGAACTACCGCAGTGCAGGTACGGTGGAGTTTATCTACGACCCCGAGCAGGATGCCTTTTATTTTCTTGAGGTGAATACCCGTTTGCAGGTTGAACACCCGGTGACCGAGTGCGTGACCGGACTCGATCTGGTGGAGCATATGCTGCGCGTGGCGGCGGGTGAGCCCGTGGACTGGGCGCGACTGGAAGCGCCAGCCCAGGGAGCGGCTATTGAGGTGCGTATCTACGCAGAAAACCCGCTCAAAAACTTCCAGCCCAGCCCTGGCCTGTTGACCGAAGTGGCGTTTCCGCAGGGTGAGGGGGTGCGCGTTGACAGCGGCGTCACCACCGGCAGCGAGGTATCGGCATTTTACGACCCGATGATTGCCAAGCTGATTGTGCACGGCGAAAACCGCCAGGCGGCACTGGTCAAACTCCATGCCGCCCTGGATGCCACGCGCCTGCACGGCATTGCCACCAATCTGGACTACCTGCGCCAGATAACCGCCAGCGCCGCGTTTCACAGCGCCAGCGTCTGGACGCGCATGCTGGATAATGTTGTCCCGCAGTCGCCTGTCATTGAGGTGCTGCAACCCGGTACCTGGAGCAGTGTACAGGACTATCCCGGGCGTACTGGTTACTGGGATATAGGCGTACCGCCTTCTGGCCCAATGGATGACTATGCCTTTCGCCTTGCTAACCGTATTGTGGGCAACCATGAAGCCGCTGCCGGGCTGGAGTTTACCCTGCAAGGCCCGGTGTTGCTGTTTCACTCCTCAGCCATTATTGCCCTGACCGGTGCGGACTGTCAGGCGACACTGGATGGTAAGGCCGTGGCATGCTGGCAGCCCATCACGGTACAGGCCGGGCAGACGCTGGCATTAGGGCGCGCACAACGTGGTTGTCGTAGCTATCTGGCGGTGCAAAATGGGATTGATGTCCCGCAGTATCTTGGCAGCCGTTCCACCTTTGCCTTAGGGCAGTTTGGCGGCCATGCCGGGCGCACGCTAAAGGTGGCGGATATGCTCGCGATTTCGTGCCCGGAACGTGCCGCCTGCACCACGCCTGCGCCAGTGAGCGAACCGCGGGCGCTCAGTGAGTCACTGATTCCCACATATGGTGATGAGTGGCGCATTGGCGTGCTGTACGGGCCACACGGCGCGCCGGACTTTTTTACCCAGGAATCGATTGACGCATTTTTCGCCAGTGAATGGCAGGTGCATTACAACTCCAACCGGTTGGGCGTGCGGCTTACCGGGCCTAAACCCGGTTGGGCCAGGCCAGACGGCGGCGAGGCAGGCCTGCACCCTTCCAACGTTCACGACTGTGAATACGCCATCGGCGCGATTAACTTTACCGGTGATTTCCCGGTGATTTTGACCCGCGATGGCCCAAGCCTCGGCGGTTTCGTCTGCCCGGTCACCATTGCCAAAGCGGAGCTGTGGAAAGTCGGTCAGGTTAAACCTGGCGACCGCATTCGTTTCTATCCCATCAGCGTGGAAGACGCCGTGGCGCGAGAAAAGGCGCAGGCGTACAGCATCGACACGCTTGAGCGCAGCCCCCTCAGTGACTTTGCTACGCCAACGCTTAGCGCTAATGAGGGTATCAGCGCCGCCGTGCTGGTGGCGCGGCCCGAGTCCACAGGCGCGCCCGCCATTGTCTACCGCCAGGCCGGGGATAACTACATTCTGATTGAGTACGGCGATAACGTGCTGGATCTGGCGCTGCGCCTGCGGGTGCACCTGTTGATGGAGCACCTGCGTGCGCGAGCGCAACCGGGAATAGAAGAGCTTTCTCCAGGGGTACGTTCATTACAAGTGCGTTATGACAGCCAGGTTATTAGCCAGCAGGCGCTGGTGGCGCTGTTACTGGAGCTTGAAGCGTACATCGGTGATGTCAGTCAGATGAAGGTTCCTTCCCGCGTGGTCTACCTGCCGATGGCTTTTGAGGACAGCGCCACGCTGGATGCCGTAAGCCGTTACCAGGACACGGTGCGTGGTCGTGCGCCGTGGCTGCCAAACAACGTTGATTTTATCCAGCGTATCAACGGCCTTGCGAGCCGGGATGACGTGCGAAAAACCCTTTTTGATGCCAGTTACCTGATTCTTGGTCTGGGTGATGTGTACCTCGGCGCACCCTGCGCGGTACCGATTGACCCGCGACATCGTCTGCTCAGTTCCAAATACAACCCGGCACGCACCTTTACCGCCGAAGGTACGGTGGGTATTGGTGGCATGTATATGTGCATATACGGCATGGACTCACCCGGCGGTTATCAGCTGGTGGGGCGCACGTTACCTATCTGGAACCGGTTTATGAAAAATGCGCAGTTTCAGGCAGGCGAACCGTGGCTACTGCGTTTTTTTGATCAGGTACGTTTTTATCCGGTGAGCGAAGACGAACTCACCGTGCTGCGCGAGGATTTTCGCGAAGGGCGTGCGGCAGTGCGCATTGAAGAGACGGTGTTTGATTTCGCAGAGCACCTGCAATTCCTGCAAACCCACCACGCAGAGATTGAAGCTTTCCGCGCACGCCAGGCGCAGGCCTTTGAGGCGGAAGTCGGGCGCTGGCAACAGGACGAAGACAGCGCTATCGAGTCGCTGTCACCCGCGCCGCAGCATAACGATGACGGGGCGGCTGCGGTGTGTGCGGACATGAGCGGCAGCATCTGGAAGGTGCTGGTGTCCGTGGGCGATACGGTACAGGAAGGTCAGGCGCTGGTGATTGTCGAGGCAATGAAGATGGAGCTTGCCATTGTGGCACCGCAGGCTGGCCGGGTGAAACGCCTCGCCTGCCAGCCCGGACGCCCGGTCAGTCCCGGCGACGCCCTGTTGTGGCTGGAATAAGGAGGCGGCAATGACGAAGGCAAAGAGCGTGAAACTCGCAGAGCGCATCTACCATGCGCTGAAAAACGATATTTTCGATTTTCGCCTGATGCCGGGGGCGCATTTTAGTGAGAGCGATATCTGCGAGCGTATGTCGGCCAGCCGTACGCCGGTGCGTCAGGCGTTGTTCTGGTTGGAGCATGAAGGCTATGTACAGGTCTATTCACGCAGCGGCTGGCAGGTGAAACCCTTTGACTTCACTTACCTTGAGTCGCTCTACGACTTTCGCATTGTGCTGGAAAGAGAGGCGGTGCGCCGCCTGTGCACCATGGCGCCGCAGAACTGTCGCGCCCACCTCGAACCGCTGGTGAGCTTCTGGATTACGGCGCCGCGCATGGCACCGGGCAAGGCGCTTTCGCTTGAGGATGAACAGTTCCACACCGCGCTGGTACGCGCCAGTGGTAATGAGGAAATGGTGCGGGTGCACGTGGAACTGACCGAGAAGATGCGCATTGTGCGTCGCCTCGACTTCACCCGTGACGATCGCGTGGCGGCGACCTACAGCGAGCACGCCCGCATATTACAGGCCATTGAACAACAGCAGACAGAGGAGGCGCAGCACATCCTGACGGGCCACATTTCGCAAAGCAAAGATGAGGTCAGGAAAATCACCTTACACCGGCTCCAGCAGGCAAGTTTACAACCGGTTTCACCCTAGTCGACCTTTCGCCGCACGGCGGGAAACATCACTGATTCAATACATCCAGGGGTTTTGTCATGAAAAGACGTTCACTACTGAAAGTATTTGCGCTGTCAGCCACCATGTTGAGCATGGGCCTGACATTTCCGGCCCACGCGGCAGACACCATTAAAGTCGGCATTGAGCACTCGCTGTCCGGCACGATGGCTATCTCGGAAACACCGCTTAAAGACATGGCGCTGATGACCATTGATGAAATTAATGCCAAAGGCGGCGTACTGGGGAAAAAGCTGGAGCCGGTGGTGGTTGACCCGGCGTCCAACTGGCCGCTGTTTGCTGAGAAGGCACGCCAGCTCCTGTCTCAGGACAAAGTCGCAGTGGTGTTTGGCGGCTGGACGTCGGTGTCGCGCAAATCAATGCTGCCGGTATTTGAGGAACTGAACGGCCTGCTGTTCTACCCGGTACAGTATGAAGGCGAAGAGATGTCGCCAAACGTGTTTTATACCGGTGCGGCACCCAATCAGCAGGCTATTCCAGCGGTAGAGTACATGATGAGCGAGGACGGCGGCGGCGCCAGGCGCTTCTTCCTGCTCGGCACCGATTATGTTTACCCGCGCACGACCAATAAAATCTTGCGCGCGTTTCTGCATACCAAAGGCGTACAGGACAAAGATATTGAAGAGGTCTATACGCCGTTTGGCTACAGCGATTACCAGACCATTGTTTCTGATATCAAAAAATTCGCAGCCGGTGGCAAAACGGCGGTGATTTCCACCATTAACGGTGATTCCAACGTGCCGTTTTACAAAGAGCTTGCCAACCAGGGGATTAAAGCGACCGATGTCCCGGTCGTTGCGTTCTCGGTCGGCGAAGAAGAATTACGCGGTATTGATACCAAACCGTTGGTCGGCCACCTTGCCGCATGGAACTACTTTGAGTCCGTGAGCAATCCGGTAAACAGCAAGTTTGTGGCGGACTACCGCGCATATGCTAAAGCGCACAACCTGCCTAATGCCAGCACGGTGGTAACCAATGACCCGATGGAGGCGACGTATGTCGGTATGCATATGTGGGCGCAGGCAGTAGAGAAAGCCGGCACGACAGACGTGGATAAGGTGCGCGCGGCGATGGCCGGACAAACCTTTGCTGCACCGAGCGGCTTTACCCTCACGATGGATACCACCAACCACCACTTACACAAGCCGGGGATGATT
>JALAGK010000003.1 GCA_022712475.1 Enterobacteriaceae bacterium | reverse complement strand
GTGCCAACGTGAGTGACGGAGGATACGAGCATTACATCAACTCCCTGACCTTTGCGGATATTAACCGCGATGGTTACACCGATTTGATGTCACAGGTCAGCTCTTTTGGTAACGGCAACGGTAATACCGCTTACTGGACCCAGAACCCAGACGGCAGCTGGCAGCCGCGTGTTCTTACCCAGGGTACGCTTAACCACCTGGGTGGTGTGATTGCCTATGACCGTGAAGGTGATGGTTATCTGGACTTTGTGCTGGCGGACTCTGAGTCAGACTCCATTTCGTTTATCAAGAACGTGAATGGATCTCTGACCTATGAATACAACCTGGGTTTGAACGGACACCCTGGCGGTGCCGTCCCGGCGGCGTTGAGTATCATGCATGAAGTGGGTGCTGTGGATATCGATAACAACGGTACGGTAGATGTTACCGCACATATCGACTACAACGGCCAGAATAGCTACGTCGGTAACGGCTCACGTGGACTGGGGATTTTGTACAACACCGTTAACGGTGACGGTACCACCTCCTTCAGCTCTGTGGGTTACTACGCCAATGTCTTTAAAAACGATGGCGCAGACGACCGTGGCGACTATTCCATTTCGATGACCTATGCGGACTTCAACGGCGACGGCTGGCTGGATCTGTTCCTCAGCAGCGGTTCGAAGAACGCATCCAATAGTGCTGAAAGTCGTATTTACCTCAACGACGGTAAGGGCAATCTACTGGCAACGGATGCTAACGCACTGTGGTTTGGCGATACGCTGACCGGCGGTACGTCGCTCGCGGTAGACTGGAACCACGACGGTAAGATGGACATCATCGAACTGCCTGGTTCCCAGGTGACTGCTGCACCGATGTTGTATATGAATAACGGCACTAACACCTGGAACGGCGGCGGTATTGCCCTGACGGAATCCGCCTACAGCAACCTGACGGGGGCGGTCGCGATGGACTACGACTGGGACGGCTCAATGGACCTGGTGCTGTATCGCGGTAATACCAGCTTCGATCGGGTCGTTGCAAGCGATGCCTCAGCCACCACGCTGCTGGTGAAAAACACCAACATCGCGGCGGACGGTACCAGCCTGAAGATTCGTATTGTGGACGGTACCGGCATCAATACCTACTACAGCAACACCGTGAAGCTCTATAACTCCGCAGGTGAACTGGTTGCCACGCAGCTGATTAACCCGCAGGCGTCCGGCTCCAGTAACAGCATGGGTCTGGTGAGCTTCTTCGGACTGGATCCGAATGAGGTGTACTCCGTGCAGCTGCTGCGTGTCACCAACGGTGTTGCCGACCACGTGGGGGCAACCAGCACTATTGGTGGCTACACCAACGGTACGGTCAACAGCAACTGGGGTGGCCTGACTACCGGTAAATCGCACGACGCTTACGTTCTGACTGCGGAAAGCGACACGGCGGCCAACAATACCGTCGGCAACGATGGGATTGTGGGTACCGGTTACAACGACACCTTCTACTGGTCTGCAGGTAACGATACCTACACCGGCGGTGGTGGCTGGAATCTGACCGTGGTCGGTAAGGAAGTCTGGGACGAGAAAGCAGGACTGGATACGCTGGATTACCGCACGCCTAACAGTGCAGTCACGGCTAACTTGCAGACAGGTGTGGCGACTGGCGCCGATATCGGTACGGATAAATTAATCAGCATCGAAGGGCTTATCGGGACCAAACAAGGTGATACGTTCACTGACAATGCGGCAAACAACCAGTTTGAAGGCCGCGGCGGCAATGACACGTTCTATCTCACCAACGGCGGCAACGATGTACTGATGTACAAAGTGCTGGCAGGTGCTGAGAAGGACTCCACCGGTGGTAACGGCCACGATACGGTTCACGGTTTCCATGTAGGCAATATCACGACCGATGGCAACGCTGATGTTATCGACCTGAGCGATATGCTGGATTACAACGGCAGCATCTCGTTCTACAAAGATGACGGTGTCCTGAAGCTGGATAACTCCTCTAAAGGACTGCTGGATTATCTGAAGGTTGAGGTGTCAGGAAACGATACGGTTATCAGCATCGACCGCGACGGCGCTGGCGGCTCGTCATACGGCTTTACCGCCGTCCTGACGCTCGCCGATGTCCACACCGACCTGGTGACGCTGCTGCAAAACAACCAGATCATGGTGTGATGCAGTACCGGTAAGAAGACTCACTGCCTGCGGGCAGTGAGTTCTCAATTTTTGAGATTGCCCTTCGGGGCAATCTGTTAATGACTATTTGCCGGTATATGGAACCGCATTGGCGAATATGGAGTATTCAAATGAAATGTAATTCAACTACCCGCCTGATGAAGCAGACATTCGTCCTGCTGTTCGGGGGCGCGTTTTTGTTATCCACGCAGGTGCAGGCTCGCGCTTACGAAAACGATACGACGACAGGACAGACGACATCAGGTTTCACCAGCACAATTAAACTGCAACAGGTTGTGCCTGAGCAATCACAGCTGGTGTATTACTATCCAGCCAGCGTCAACGCCGGCCCTATTAATATCTACGTTGATAAAGAATTCCATACTGCGTTACTGCCGGGGGAATTCACCACGCTTTGCGTTGCCAGCGGGCAGCATATTCTGGCAGCCGCGGTAAATGATGCGCCGCTGTATCAGCAGAAAGCCAGTGCCGGTGTTCACGCTACTTTCAACGGTGGTAAAACCTATTTTGTCCGTTCAACCGTTAACCAGGGCATTGTCAGCGAATCCGTTACTCGCCAGCAGGCCGAGCAGGCGTTGCAGGGCATGAACAAGACCGTGCGTCTTGTTAACCGCGCCTCCAGCGTGCAGCAGTGCCGCTACATTGGCGGCGGTAAAGACGTCACACTGGTGGTGGACAACGTACTGTTCAGCTTTGGCGGCAGCAGCTACCAGCAGTTACTCCCTGAGTCAAAGCGCAAGCTTGATAAACTCATCGAATTCACCCGTAATTCGAACAATGTTTCCAGCATTGAACTGCGCGGCTTTACTGACCGCATCGGTAAGGAAGACGTCAACCGTCGTCTGTCGCAAGCGCGCGCTGAAACCGTGCGCCAGGCGCTGATAAACGCCGGTATTGACGGAGCAATTATTCATGCCACAGGCGAAGGTATAGCGTCCAGCGCCGAAGGTTGCAGCGCCCGCCAGCAGGATGGCTGTAATAAAAACAGCCGCCGTGTAGATATCACCGTTAACAGCTATTAATTTTTAGCATTCCCTTCCTCCACCCGGCCCGAGCCGGGTGGAGGCATTGCCAACTCCTTTCCCCTCTGCGAGGGTTGTCAGCCTATTAACTGAGTCATCAGGATGTCATTCAGTTAGCTCTTTTAACACTGGCACGTAGCCACCTCCCTCCGTAACCTGATTACCAGAAACGTTTAAGCAACTTTGGGTAACTCATACAAACGCTGCTCTGATAAAATGATCAGAGCCAATGGATGGCACTTGTTGAAAGGACTCTGTCGATGAACATACTCAAAAGCACCGTTGTGGCGCTGTTAGCGCTTCTTCTGGGTGGCTGTGCAACCACCTCCTCTCGTCTCCCGTTACCTCCCGCGCTGGAATACATCAACGATGATCCCGCCAATGTGCACTTTGACAGGTCGTCGATTTATGTTGCGACCCGGATTAGTACAATTGGGCTATCAGGCCCTCGAGCCTGAACCTGCAGCACAATTGTGCTACGGTCGGCCTGGCGCAACACCGTTTCGTTGCCCCTGTCGCAGCATCCGGCTCAACATCACGGTTTTTATAAGTACATCAAGCCTCACCGGGCGGTACCCGCTGTTACGCAATAGTAAGGTTAAAGTATGGTTTACCTTATCCCACCCGGTACACTGCCGGGCGAATACAATTTACTGCGGCAACGCGCTAAAACCTGTGCCATCTATTTTTAAAAGCTCAACATTATATTTCTTTATTGTTTTCTTCCCGGGCAACAATCCCCAGAACACGCCCCCCATAAACATACAGGACAGAAAAAGAACAAAAGCCAATATTTGATAAAAAAGGAGAGTGGGACTGTAGAGACGCACCGCATAAAGTGTGCCAAAAACAAAATAGAAAGTCGCAAATGCTCTAAATCCCCAGCGATAGAGACGATACTTACCTTTATATCTAATAAAAAATTTATCGTACTTCATCTGAATGTGCGGTGCCAGATGCCCCCAGCGCCACGAAGGTATATTTAAAAAGCAGTTAGCGCGCACATATAAAAGCATATTTCTGAATTTTGGATTAAGTACCCGCATTACATTTTGCTTAACTTCTTTTTTTATTTCAGCTTGTAGAAATGCAATCTCTAAGGGTTCAAGAC
>JALAGK010000227.1 GCA_022712475.1 Enterobacteriaceae bacterium | reverse complement strand
GTATAAGAGACTGAGCAGGAGAGTAAAAAGAACATCAATGCGAGATTTTTTAATTTTTATCAATGACCTGCTCTGGGGCTCTGTCATGATTTATCTGCTCGCAGGAGCAGGCCTCTGGTTTCTTTGGCTGATTCGCCGTCTTCCTCTGCGCTATTTCAGCGCCTTCTCTGCGGCACTGAAAAAAAACAACACCGCCCCTGGCGGCAGTATCACTCCCTTTCAGGCACTCACTATTGCGTTTGCTGCTCGCGCCGGGAGCGGAAATCTGGTTGCCGCCGCGCTGGCGCTCATTGCAGGTGGTCCGGGCGCCATTTTCTGGATGTGGGTAGCAAGCCTGATTGGTATGGCAATCACCTTTGCCGAATGTTCGCTGGCCCAACTTTACCGACGGCGGGACAATAAAGGCCAACTGCGCGGCGGACCAGCCTGGTATATGGAGCATGCACTGGGCATGTACTGGATTGCCCGGTTGTTTGCCGTCTTGCTGGTGCTCACCTTTGGTTTTCTGTTCAACGCGCTTCAGGCTAATGCTATCAGCCGGGTGGCAAGTTACACTTTCAGCATCCCGCCAGAAATTTGCGCTGTGCCGCTGGTAGTACTGGTCGTCTTAATGGTTCGTCGCGGCATTCAGGGGATTGCCCGCCTTACCCAGTGGCTGGTACCGCTGTTTGCGCTGGTGTGGATAATCCCGAGTCTTGGCATCCTTCTCTGGAATATTGACCGCCTGCCGGACATTATCTGGACCATTTTTAGTGGTGCCTTTGGCTGGCATTCAGCTACGGCAGGCGCGATGGGTTACACCCTGGGTCAGGCACTGAATAACGGCTTTCAGCGAGGTATGTTTTCCAGTGAGGCCGGGCTGGGTTCCACCCCAAATGCCGCAGGCGCCACAGCAAGCGCGCTTCAGCATCCCGCCTCACAGGGCATCGTGCAAATTATGGGGGTGTTCATTGATACGCTGGTGATTGGCACACTCTCTGCCACACTGATACTGCTGTCGGGCATTATGGATAACACCAGTATGCCCGCTGATGGCCCTCTGATGATGTACAACGCCATGATAGTGCTGCTGGGTCCCTGGGGAGGCCATATCATTACACTGGTGTTCTGCTGTTTTGCCTTTATCTCCATTGCCGCAAACGTGGTCTATGCAGAAAACAACCTCGGATTTCTTATTAACCTCAGCCCTCACCGAAGCATGCTCTTTCGCGTCGGTGTTGCAGGCATCGTTGCACTCGGTTGCTTCGTGAGTATGCCGTCGGTGTGGCCGATGGCAAAAATCGCAATGGCTGTGATGGCTATTATCAATCTGCTCGCTATTCTGATGCTCGCCCCCGTCGTGAAGATCATCGTCAGCGACTGGCTGCGCCAGCGGAGTCTGGGGCTGGATCCGGTATTTGATCCTGTTCACTATCCTGAACTCAACCTTCAGCTTGAACCCGGTGCGTGGGATAACCGCACGCCAGATAGCTATCAGGAACGCAATCGCAGCCATTGGCAGTGACGGCAAGCCAGAGCGGCTGAAAGTTTGGTACAGTATCGCCATCTCACTGGGAAGGAAAAGCGATGCTCATTCTGATTTCTCCAGCCAAAACGCTGGACTACCAAAGCCCTCTGGCAACCGAACGCCACACCCAGCCTGAACTGCTGAGCTATTCCCAGCAGCTTATCCGTGAAGCGCGCAAGCTCTCTGCCCCACAGATAGCCTCGCTGATGAGCATCAGCGATAAGCTGGCGTCGCTTAACGCCACGCGCTTTCACGACTGGAACCCGGAATTTACTGCGCAAAACGCGCGCCCGGCCGTTCTGGCATTCAAAGGTGATGTCTACACTGGCCTGCAGGCCGAAACCTTCAGTGAAGACGATTTTGACTTTGCCCAGCGCCATTTACGCATGCTCTCTGGCCTGTACGGGGTGCTGCGCCCGCTGGACCTGATGCAGCCCTATCGCCTGGAAATGGGTATCAAACTTGAGAACAAAAAAGGCAAAGACCTTTACAGTTTCTGGGGCGATATCATTACAAATAAGCTCAACGAGGCGCTCTCTGAGCAAGGCGATGATGTTGTCATTAACCTCGCTTCTGACGAGTACTTTAAGTCGGTGAAAACGGCAAAACTGAAAGCCAATCTCATCAAACCGGTTTTTCTTGATGAAAAAAATGGCAAGTTTAAGGTCATCAGCTTCTATGCCAAGAAAGCGCGCGGCCTCATGAGCCGCTACATCATCCAGAACCGGCTGACTAAACCAGAACAACTGTCGGCGTTTAACAGCGAAGGCTATTTCTTTGATGAGGCTGACTCAACTGCGCATGAGCTGGTGTTTAAACGCCACGAACAGTAGCCACGGCATTCAGCTATAACTGGCAAACAAACAGGGAAGATGTGCAACTTCTTCCCTTCATTGAGTCCTGCGCCAGAGCTGTGGCGGCAAAGCTTTCAGGCTGTGCGCGGTAATGGCGAAAAAAAACCGCTCCGGGGAGCGGTTGTTCACAACTCGCTTTACCGCTACTTCATCAGTAACGCGCGCAGCGCGTTAAAATCGGCAGGCATATTCACTGACAGCAACGGCTTATCAGCTCGCTCTGCCAGCTCAACCGGCAGCGGCAGCGTTTCACCCAAAATCTCTTCTACACTTTCTTTGAACTTCGCCGGATGAGCGGTTCCCAGAAACAGGCCAAACTCACCAGGTTGCAGGTCATCACGCAACGCACGCCACGCCACGGCAGCATGTGGCTCAGAAACGTAACCCAGGCCTTTAAGCTCACGTACCGCTGCACGGGTGGTTTCTTCATCCACCGCAGCGTAGCCCAACTCTTTAAGCTGCCAGATTTTGCGGCGGAACAGTTCTTCCACGCGCGGCCAGTTGTTCGGCTGACTAACATCCATCGCGTTTGACAGCGTTGCCACGGTCGCTTTCGGCGTCCACTCACCGCTTTGCAAATAACGCGGCACGGTGTCGTTAGCGTTGGTGGCGGCAATAAAGCGCTTGACCGGCAGACCCAGCGCTTTTGCCAGCAGCCCGGCGGTCAGGTCGCCAAAGTTACCGCTTGGCACAGAGATAACCAGCTGGTTACGCGCTTCCTGTGGCAGCTGTGCAACTGCTTCAAAGTAGTAGCAAATCTGCGCCAACAGGCGGCTGATGTTAATGGAGTTTGCCGAGTTCAGACCCAGCGCCTGCTTAAGCTCTTCATCATCAAATGCCTGTTTCACCAGCGCCTGACAGGCATCAAAGTCACCTTCAACAGCAACCGTTTCAATATTGCCACCCAATGTGCAGAACAGTTTCTCCTGCAACGGGCTGATTTTACCGCGCGGGTAAAGGATAACGACGCGCACGTTTTTCATGCCGTAAAACGCATGAGCAACGGCGGCGCCCGTATCGCCAGAGGTTGCCGTCAGAATCGTGACCGGCTTGTCACCGCTGATGTGTGACAGCATTTGCGCCATAAAGCGCCCGCCAAAGTCCTTAAATGCCAGCGTCGGACCATGGAACAGCTCCAGACAAGCGACGTCATCGCTGACCTTCGCCACCGGAGCCGGGAAAGCAAACGCACTACGCACACGTTCTTCGAGAATTTGTGCAGGAATTTCATCGCCGATAAAGGCTGAGAGAATTTTGCCGCTGCGGCTGACAAAATCCATCTCCAGCATGGCATCGATATCAGTGAGGTTAAATTCCGGCAACTCGTGCGGGAAAAACAGTCCCTGCTGTTTACCAAGACCCTGTGTAACGGCCTGCGCAAAGCTGACCTGCTCGTTATGATCTTTCAGATTGTAGAGTTTCATAGTTATCCCAGTACTCGTGCGCCCGCGGTATCCAGACGGCAAATATGAACGAAGCCTTCATCATTTTGTAAATAGTGCTGGCTGAGCCAGTCAGCCATGCGTTGTGCAACATCCTGGTTGCCGCACACGGTAAACAGCGTCGGCCCGGAGCCGGAAATCCCACACGCCAGCGCTCCCATTTCGCTGGCCGCCTGGCGCGCCTCTTTAAAGCCAGGCAGCAACTGGGTGCGATACGGCTCAGCAATAACATCGCGCATCAACGCTGCCGCAAGCTGAGGCTGGCGCGTGTGGCAGGCGTGGATAAATCCCGCCAGATAGCGACCATGACTCACGATATCCTTGCGGGAATAATGAGCTGGCAATATGGCCCGCGCCTCGGCGGTCGATACTTTAATGCCTGGATAGGCCATTACCCAAAACCAGTCGTCAAAGCCGGGTACGGGCTGGCTGATAATTCCCTGCTCCTCAAGCATTAGCTGCATACCGCCCAGAAAGCACGGCGCGACGTTATCGTAGTGCACGCTACCTGAGATGCGCCCTTCCAGCTCGCCCATCAGCGCCAGCAGTTGTGTATTATCCAGCGGGTTACCACAGTATTCATTAAGCGCCATGAGTGCTGCCACAACCGAACACGCGCTGGAACCCAACCCGGAGCCAATCGGCATATTCTTTTCGAGCGTCATCGCCACCGGCACGTTTTTGCCAAGCTTCTCACAAAAACGCTCCCAGCACTGATACACGATATTTTCGCGCGGCTCAGTCGGCAGCTTACTGACAAAACGCCCGACGTTTTTCAGGCTGAACTGCTCTGCGGTTTCTACACTGACGCAGTCGCCCAATAGTGTTCCATCCACCGGCGACACGGCCGCCCCCAGCACATCAAAGCCCACACTGACGTTGCCAATTGAGGCTGGGGCATACACTTTAACCATCTTAAACTCCCGAATTCCATGACAGTGTGCGCAGCAAATCCGCAAACACGCCTGCGGCCGTCACATCATTGCCAGCGCCGTAGCCACGTAGCACCAACGGTAGCGGCTGATAATAGTGGCTGTAAAACGCCAGCGCGTTTTCGCCGTTTTGCACTTTAAACAGTGGATCGTTACCATCCACCGCTTCAATCCTGACGCGGCACACGCCATTTTCTTCAATCAGGCCAACATAACGCAGTACTTTGCCTGCATCGCGTGCCTGCGCAACGCGAGTGGAAAACTCACTATCAAGCTCAGGCAGGCGAGCCATAAAGCTATCCACATCACCTTCGGCTTCAAACGTAGCGGGCAGCACCGACTCCACCAGGATATCACTGAGCTCAAGCTGGTAACCGCTTTCGCGTGCCAGAATCAACAACTTACGGGCGACATCCATGCCGGAGAGGTCATCACGCGGGTCCGGCTCGGTATAACCCATCTCGCGCGCCGTGCGCGTCGCTTCAGAGAGCGTCATGCCCTCATCCAGTTTGCCGAAAATAAAGGACAGTGACCCGGACAGAATACCAGTAAAGCGCTGTAGCTCATCACCTGCGTTCAGCAGGTTTTGCAGGTTTTCAATTACCGGCAGACCCGCGCCAACATTGGTGTCATAAAGGAATTTGCGGCGCGAGCGCGCAGCAGCCACGCGTAACTGCTGATAGTAGGCCATTGACGAGGTGTTGGCCTTTTTGTTTGGCGTGACGACGTGGAAACCTTCGTTAAGGAAGTCCACATACTGGCTGGCCACCGCCTGGTTAGAAGTACAGTCAACAATCACCGGGTTCAGCAGGTGATACTCCTTCACAAGGCGAATCAGACGCCCCAGATTGAACGACTCTGAAGCCTCAGCCAGCGCAGGACGCCAGTTTTCCAGATCCAACCCGTGGACATTGGTTAGCATTGCGCGCGAGTTAGCCACCCCGCAAACCCGCAGGTCGATATTCTTTTTCTTAAGCCAGGCTTGCTGGCGCTTGAGCTGCTCAAGCAGCGCACCGCCAACACCACCCACACCAATCACAAACACCTCAATCACCTGCTCGGTGTTAAACAGCATCTGGTGCACGACACGCACGCCCGTGGTGACATCATCGTTGTTAATCACAACGGAAATGGAACGCTCAGATGAGCCCTGGGCAATCGCAATAATGTTGATGCGTGCGCGGGCAAGTGCAGCAAAGAACTTCGCTGAGATCCCGCGCAGGGTACGCATGCCATCGCCCACCACGGAGATAATGGCCAGGCGTTCAACAATGGCCAGCGGCTCCAGCAGCCCTTCTTTAAGCTCAAGCTTAAATTCATCTTCCAGCGCGCGGCGAGCGCGGGCACAATCGCTCTGCGGCACGCAGAAGCTAATGCTGTATTCAGAAGAAGACTGGGTTATCAGCACAACCGAGATACCGTTGCGTGACATGGTTGCAAACACGCGCGCCGCCATACCGACCATGCCCTTCATACCCGGGCCGGAAACGCTGAACATCGCCATGTTATTGAGGTTTGAAATACCTTTAACCGGCATATCATCCTGCTCGCCGCTCTTCTCACCAATGAGCGTGCCAGGTGCATCCGGGTTACCGGTGTTTTTAATCAGACAAGGAATCTGGAACTGGGCGATGGGGGAGATAGTGCGGGGGTGAAGAACTTTAGCGCCGAAGTAGGATAGCTCCATCGCTTCGTGCCAGGACATTGACTTCAGCAGTCTGGCGTCAGGCACCTGGCGCGGGTCACAGGTATAAACGCCATCAACATCAGTCCAGATTTCACAACACTCCGCGCGCAGGCAAGCGGCCAGTACCGCAGCGGAATAATCAGAGCCGTTACGCCCCAGCACCACCAGTTCGCCCTTCTCATTTCCGGCAGTGAAACCTGCCATCAGAATCATATGGTCAGCCGGAATGCGGCTTGCAGCGATACGACGCGTGGATTCAGCGATATCAACGGTAGATTCAAGATAATGCCCTACGGCCAGCAGCTTCTCGACAGGGTCAATCACCGTCACACTGTGCCCGCGCGCCTCCAGCAACGCTGCCATAATAGCAATAGACATCTTTTCACCACGGCAAATCAGCCCGGCATTGACGCTGTCAGGGCACTGGCCAAGC
>JALAGK010000226.1 GCA_022712475.1 Enterobacteriaceae bacterium | reverse complement strand
GTCTACATTGAATCTGCGGCCGGCACGGCGGCAGGCGGTAAAACGGGCCTGACCGCCATTGTGGTTGGCGTGCTGTTCCTGCTGATTTTGTTCCTCTCGCCGCTGTCTTATCTGGTGCCCGTTTACGCGACGGCACCGGCGCTGATGTACGTGGGACTGCTCATGCTCAGCAACGTAGCGAAAATCGATTTTGAGGATTTCGTTGATGCGATGGCAGGGCTTATCACGGCGGTGTTTATCGTGTTCACCTGCAACATCGTCACCGGAATTATGATTGGTTTTGCTTCGTTGGTGGTAGGGCGCCTGGTGTCAGGTGAATGGCGTAAACTGAATGTGGGTACGGTTATTATTGCTGTGGCGCTGGTGGCATTTTATGCTGGCGGCTGGGCTATCTGATAGTGTTGATGGGCCGGGAAACCGGCCCATTTCCGACTTTTCCCTTTTTCGACAGTTTTAAGTCTCTTCTTGTTTCCTTTGGTTGAAAAAAGTTGTTCTATTATCTGGTTCGTTATCTTTGATAGTAGAAAAAATCGCGACAAGGACAGCATGGAAATCTTCTTTACCATTTTGATTTTGACCTTTGTAGTCTCTCTCTCAGGGGTCGTCACTCGTATACTTCCGTTCCAGATACCGTTGCCGTTGATGCAAATCGCCATCGGTGCGCTGCTGGCGTGGCCGACGTTTGGTTTGCACGTAGACTTCGATCCGGAACTGTTTCTGGTGCTGTTTATTCCTCCATTGCTGTTTGCCGATGGCTGGAAAACGCCGACGCGCGAGTTCATACAACATGGCCGTGAAATTATTGGTCTGGCGCTGGTGCTGGTGCTCATCACCGTGGTTGGTATCGGCTTTTTGATTTACTGGATGGTGCCGGGTATTCCATTGATACCGGCGCTGGCGCTGGCAGCGGTACTCTCGCCCACTGACGCCGTGGCACTGTCGGGTATTGTGGGTGAAGGCCGTATCCCGAAAAAAATCATGGGGATTTTGCAGGGCGAGGCGCTGATGAACGACGCCTCCGGTCTGGTGTCGCTGAAGTTTGCGGTCGCCGTGGCGATGGGGACCATGGTCTTTACCGTTGGCGGGGCATCGCTGGAGTTCATGAAGGTCGCCATTGGCGGTCTGCTGGCCGGTATTGCGGTAAGCTGGCTGTATGGCCGTTCGCTGCGTCTGATGAGCCGCTGGAGCGGCGATGAACCGGCAACGCAGATTGTGCTGCTGTTCCTGCTGCCGTTTGCTTCTTACCTGATTGCGGAACACATCGGTGTTTCCGGCATCCTGGCTGCGGTTGCGGCGGGTATGACCATCACCCGTTCCGGCGTGATGCGCACCGCGCCGCTGGCTATGCGCCTGCGCGCTAACAGCGTGTGGTCGATGCTGGAGTTTGTGTTTAACGGCATGGTGTTCCTGATGTTGGGCCTGCAGCTGCCAGATATCCTGGAAACCTCGCTGATTGCGGCTGAGGCCGACCCGAACGTTGAAGTCTGGATGCTGTTCCTGGATATCGTGCTGATTTACTTTGCACTTATCCTGGTGCGTTTCCTGTGGCTGTGGTGCATGAAGAATTTCAGCAAGCGCTTCCTGAAGAAAAAACCGATGGAATTTGGCGCCTGGAGCATGCGTGAAATCCTGATTGCGGCATTTGCGGGCGTGCGGGGGGCCATTACGCTTGCCGGTGTATTGTCTATCCCGCTGCTGTTGCCAAGTGGTGATGTCTTCCCGGCGCGTTATGAGCTTATTTTCCTTGCCGCGGGCGTGATTCTGTTCTCGCTGTTCGTGGGCGTTATTATGCTGCCGATTCTGCTGCGCCACCTTGAAGTGGCTGACAAATCGCAGTCGCATCAGGAAGAACGTCTGGCGAAATCAGCGACGGCGGAAGTGGCCATTGTCGCTATCCAGAAAATGGAAGAGCGCCTGGCAGCCAACATGGAAGAGAACATCGACAACCAGTTGCTTAAAGAGGTGAGCTCACGCGTCATAGGGAACCTGCGCCGCCGTGCTGACGGGCGCAACGACGTGGAGAACTCAGAGCTGGAAGAGAACCTGGAGCGTCGCTTTCGCCTGACGGCGCTGCGCTCAGAGCGTGCGGAACTGTATCACCTGCGTGCCACCCAGCAAATCAGTAACGAAACGCTGACTAAGATGCTTTACGATCTGGATTTGCTGGAAACATTGCTCATGGAAAAAGAGTAAACATTTCTGCTCTGCGCGCTGAAATGGCCTGGTGAAAACCAGGCCATTTTTTTTGGAGGCAAGCGCAGTACTGGCTATGGCTGTAGCCTAACGCTGCCGGCAAGCTATGTTGAGTGCAGTGTTCTCAGGCATGATAAGGAGAAGAGCGCCGCAGGTTAAACAGATGCTACTGTGACGCGCTAACACGTTATCGCAAAACGAAACGTGAAGTCCTGGAGGAGGACGAGATGTTTATATTCAGAGATCTGTTTCTCGGCTGGCGGACGGGAATCCTGGGAAGAGCGAGATTTTTTGTCTGTGCGTTGGTTGTGGCT
>JALAGK010000027.1 GCA_022712475.1 Enterobacteriaceae bacterium | reverse complement strand
TGATTGTGCGTAAAGGCGAGCTAAGCCAGAGCGTGCTTGCAACGGGCAAGCTTGATGCGCTGAGCAAAGTTGATGTCGGCGCCCAGGTAAGCGGTCAGCTAAAAACGCTGTCTGTGGAAATTGGCGACCGAGTGAAAAAAGAGCAACTGCTGGGCGTCATTGACCCTGAGCAGGCGCAAAACCAGATTAAAGAAGTGGAAGCGACGCTAATGGAGTTGCGCGCCCAGCGCGAGCAAGCGCAGGCCGAGATGGCATTTGCACGTGTTACCCTGGAGCGTCAGCAGGCGCTGGGGAAAACACAAGCCATATCGCGCCAGGATCTCGACAGCGCGGCAAGAGACCTGGCTGTAAAGCGCGCGCAGCTTGGCACCATAGATGCGCAAATTAAACGCAACCAGGCCTCACTGGATACGGCAAAAACCAACCTTGAATACACCCGCATTGTGGCGCCGATGGCAGGCGAAGTGACGCAAATTACTACGCGTCAGGGGCAGACCGTAATTGCCGCGCAGCAGGCGCCCAATATCCTGACGCTTGCGGATATGAGCACCATGCTGGTAAAAGCGCAGGTTTCTGAGGCGGATATTATCCATTTGCGTCCAGGGCTAAAGGCGTGGTTTACCGTCCTGGGCGATCCGTTGACGCGTTATGAAGGCGTGCTTAAAGATATTCAGCCAACGCCAGAGAAGGTCAACGACGCCATTTTCTATAACGCGCGTTTTGAGGTACCTAACCCTGAAGGCATTCTGCGTCTGGATATGACGGCACAGGTCCATATCCAGCTCGGTGGTAAAAAAGACGTGCTGACCGTACCGCTGAGCGCATTGGGTGAACCGACCGGCGACAGACGCTACAAAGTGACGTTGCTGCGTAACGGTGAGCCGCACGAGCGTGAAATTGTCATTGGTATGCGTAACGATACCCAAGTAGAAGTGGTAAAAGGCTTGGAGGAAGGTGATGAAGTTGTCACCAGCCAGATTGCCCGGGAGAGCAAGCGATGAGTGCATTGCTTGAGCTTAACGATATCCGGCGCAGCTACCCCTCCGGCGACGGTGATGTTGAGGTGCTTAAGGGCATTACTCTGCGCGTTGAAGCCGGCGAAATGGTGGCAATTGTCGGCTCATCCGGCTCGGGTAAATCGACGCTGATGAACATCATCGGTTGTCTGGATAAGCCTACCAGCGGCAGTTACCGCGTAGCGGGTGTCGATGTGGCACAGCTTAACAGCGATGAGCTCGCGCGCCTGCGCCGGGAGCATTTTGGTTTTATCTTCCAGCGCTATCATCTGCTGTCTCACCTCAACGCCAGCCAGAACGTAGAAGTACCTGCAGTTTACGCTGGCATTCCCCTTGCTGAACGCCACAAGCGCGCCCAGGCGTTGCTGGCGCGGCTGGGACTTGATGCACGCACGGGGTATCGCCCGTCGCAGCTTTCAGGTGGTCAGCAGCAGCGTGTCAGTATTGCGCGCGCGCTAATGAACGGTGGCGAAGTGATACTAGCCGATGAACCGACCGGAGCGCTCGATACCCATTCCGGTGAAGAGGTGATGTCCACGCTCAAAGATTTATGCGCTCGAGGCCATACGGTGATTATTGTGACCCACGACCCTGACGTGGCGGCACAGGCCGGGCGTATTATCGAAATTCGCGATGGTGAGCTTATCAGCAACCCGCCGCCGCAGGGCAACGGTGCACAAAGTACGCTTGAGACCCCAGCGCAAAAAGGTGCCTCCTGGCGCCAGCTGGTGAGCGGGTTTCGGGAAGCGCTGACGATGGCGTGGCTGGCGATGGCGGCCAACAAAATGCGCACGCTACTGACTATGCTCGGCATTATTATCGGCATTGCCTCTGTGGCGTCCATTGTGATTGTTGGCGACGCTGCCCAGCAGATGGTGCTGCAGGATATCCGCTCTATCGGCACCAACACTATTGATGTCTATCCCGGCAAGGATTTTGGCGATGACGATCCCAGTACGCAACAGGCGTTGAAAAATGACGATCTGACCGCCATCGCCAGCCAGCCGTGGGTGCATTCGGCTACGCCGTCGGTATCGAAAAATTTGCGCCTGCGCTATGGCAACCGGGACGCGGCGGCAAGCGTCAACGGCGTCAGTGGCCAGTATTTCAATGTCTACGGCATGGATTTCAGCCAGGGCGGTCCGTTTAACGAGGAGCAGTTGCAAAGTCGGGCGCAGGTGGCCGTTATTGATGAAAATACCCGTCGCCAGTTGTTTCCCGATAAGCTTAACGTTGTAGGCGAAGTGGTGCTGGTGGGCAATATGCCAGCCACCATTATCGGTGTGGCAAAGGATAAGCAGTCGATGTTTGGCAGCAGCAAAGTGCTGCGCGTCTGGCTGCCCTGGAGCACAGTTGCCGGGCGTATCAGCGGACAGAGTTGGCTTAATACTATCACCGTACGTGTTAAGGATGGCTACGAGAGCGCTGAGGCTGAAAAGCAGCTGACTCGTCTACTGGAGCTGCGCCACGGCAAGCGCGATTTTTTCACGTATAACATGGACGAGCTCTTGAAAACGGCAGAAAGGACCACACGTACTTTACAGCTGTTTCTGACGCTGGTGGCGGTGATCTCCCTGCTGGTGGGCGGCATTGGCGTAATGAATATCATGCTGGTGTCCGTGACCGAACGCACGCGGGAGATTGGTATTCGCATGGCAGTCGGCGCCAGAGCCAGCGACGTGTTGCAACAGTTTTTAATTGAAGCGGTGCTGGTGTGCCTGGTGGGTGGAGCGATTGGCGTGATGCTTTCGTTGCTCATTGCCTTTGCGCTCCAGTTAGTGCTTACCGGCTGGTCGATTGGCTTTTCACCGCTGGCGCTACTGACGGCGTTTATTTGTTCAACGCTGACAGGTGTGCTGTTTGGCTGGCTACCGGCCCGCAGCGCGTCGCGGTTGAACCCGATTGACGCACTGGCGCGCGAGTAAAAAAATGCCAGCCTGTGGGGCTGGCATTTTGCCTGTACGGTGTACACAATAAAGCTAAGGCGCAGCTATGCGACCGCTTCTTCTACCTCCACGGGAACAATCACGCTAGCGTGATTGCCTTTTGGCCCCTGGTGTACATCAAACCTGACGGATTGTCCGGCCTTAAGCGTTCTGTAGCCATCCATCTGGATAGTGGAATAGTGGGCGAAGATATCTTCACCACCGCCTTCAGGACAAATAAAACCGAATCCTTTAGCGTTATTGAACCATTTAACAATACCCGTTTC
>JALAGK010000225.1 GCA_022712475.1 Enterobacteriaceae bacterium | reverse complement strand
TTCACATTCTTTCGCGACGGCCTGACTGTTACCGCTTTTTCTGGCCTGGATGCATTTTTGATATTCCGCGGAGGGAATGCTTTCTGCGGCGATACTTTCACGCTGCCGGGCTTCTGCTGCTGACTTAGGCATGTTTTCACACACTTTCAGCTTTTCAGGTGAGCCCTGGGCGGTCTGAATGCATGCTTCCCAGTCCTGTTGCAATCTCATGTCTTCCTGTGGGCCAGATGAATTGCTACAGGCGCTCAGGCCCAACACCGCCAGCGCAATGATCATACTTTTTTTCATACTGTTTCCTTACGCGGGTGACCGGGGCTGGAGTGGCCCCGGTGCGATATCAGAATCAGAAAATGGTGAACGGGGCGATGACCATAAACTTCACGTCACGCTCGTCCTGGAAGATGTTGCGATAACCACCGCCCCAGCTTGGGATATCACTGTGGTTGTCATATTCGGTGAAGTGGAGTTTGAACAGCGTCCCCTTGGCACGCCCCTCCTGAACGGTATACATCGCATCCAGGCTGTAGGCAGACTCTCTCAAACGCTGGCTTTGATCGAAGGAGTAATGAGAGCTGGGTTTCGCATCCCAGCCGTAAACATAAGAGGCACCCACGGCCCAACCAGGCAGGTTCCAGTTGCTGAGATCGTACATAGCACCGAAGAAGATGGCTTTTTCACCATTGGCGTTAAAGTCAGAGCGGTTATCCCACCAGACATCTAAGCGACCATTAGAGGAAGCATAAGTTGGCGTCATACGCTGCAAGAAAAAGCCCTGATTACCTTCCGCTCTGACCCAGGTTCCCTCAAGGCGTAGATCAACCTGACCAATTTTATAACCAAAGGTCAAGGCCTGTAGCCAAGCAGTACCGTCATACAGGTCGTTATTAAGATCCGGATTGGTCAGCTTATCGTCTTTAACTTTATCGCGAGCACCGTAGAACTGATAGCTGGTGGAAAGCGGGCTGCCGGCTACATCAAATTTGTAGCTGGCCTTTGCGAAGTACTGGTCAACAAAGCCCTGAGACTGGCCAAATGCAGCTTCAACGATGAGGTCATTTTTAAAATCGTATTTTGCGCCGATAGAGTGCAGATACCGCACGCGGGTATTTTTATCTGCCTGATAAAACTTATCGGTTTTAGTGTGCCACGGCGCTTTGTATTCGTTGGCCCACATATAGGTCATGCTCAGTGCGCCGTCATTGCCAAAGTCAAAGTTAGCTCCGGTTTCTGCCCCTTGGTAAGTACCCGGCATAAAGCTCCAGTGTGGAGCCAGCAAAGATTGACCGGTAGGTTGAATGTAGCCAGCACGCGCCCACATCGGACCATACTGGAATTTTGCAGCTGCTTTATACAGGCTTACACCGCTCTTATCGCCAGCCCAGGCTTCATCATAACCACGGTTACTGGAGGAGAATGCGATTTCGTTCGGGTGACCACTGGCAGAAGATTCAGCCATTTCGATAGCGGTAAAAACGGCAACATCAATCCCAAACATATCCGCGGCAAAACCTGACTGATAGTCCAGGTTTGCGTTCCAGGTGGAGTGAGACAGATTGGTTTTATATTTACCGTTATCGTCAACGTCTTTACGGTCGCGCTCGCGCTGCCAGTAATAGATACCACCGGTAAGGGAAGAGTCTTCGATAAACCCGGCGGCTTTCGCTTCGGGCATTGCCACAAAGCCTGAAAGCGCTGTCACAGACGCGATAGCAAGCGCCAGCGTACTACGTTTGCCACTGAACGTACGCATATGAAAATTCCTCTTTGACGTAATAAATATCGCCAGCCATAAACGGCAAATCGGCGAAAAGAAAAAAGTGCCCGTAGGCTAAGTTCCCTGAGTCAATTGCGTCTTTACGCTCTCACTGACCGCAACCAGACTATTTTTTGCGACGCGAATTATCAACGCTTTTGGGGAAAGAATCTGCAGATTATGACGAAGTGCACATAATTTATGAGAGAATGTAAGAAAGTATATTTATGTAATTTTTTCAGGGAATAAACCGTCAAATTTTCACAAAATATTCGAAAGTTCTTGATAAAAAGCATAATAACAAAAAGGAATTAAAGAGGGTTGCTTACAACCAGGATAAGTACCGCAAGAAAGGTTAATTCGCAAAGCAAATATTCACATTGAGGACACAAAAAAACGCCGCATAAGCGGCGTTTTTTGTACTAATTTACCGTGAGGCTCACTCGCCTGTTTTCGCCCAAGTATCACGAAGACCGACAGTACGGTTAAACACCGGCTTCTCGGGCGTAGCATGGCGGCTGTCGAGGCAGAAATAGCCTTCACGCTCGAACTGATAGGCCTTACCCACCTCAGCGCCCTTCAGGCTCTGCTCGGCATAACCCTGGCGAATCACCAACGACTCCGGGTTGATAACCGTGAGGAAGTCCTCGGCGGCCCCCGGGTTCGGCACACTGAACAAACGGTCATACAAACGGATTTCAACCGGCAGCGCATGCTGAGCACTCACCCAGTGGATAACGCCTTTTACCTTGCGGCCATCAGCGGGGTCTTTACTCAGCGTATCGGCATCGTAGCTGCAGAAGATAGTCGTGATGTTACCTTCGGCGTCTTTCTCGACACGTTCAGCTCTGACAACATAAGCATTACGCAGGCGGACTTCTTTACCCAGTACCAGACGTTTGTACTGTTTGTTCGCTTCCTCGCGAAAATCCGCACGATCGATCCAAATCTCACCGCTAAACGGCACGTCACGCGTACCCATTTCCGGCTGGTTTGGGTGATTTGGCATGCTAACGATTTCGCTGTGCCCTTGCGGGTAGTTTTCAATCACAAGCTTAACCGGGTCGATAACGGCCATAGCACGCGGCGCATTCTCGTTGAGGTCTTCACGGATGCAGGCTTCGAGCGCAGCCATTTCAACAGTGTTGTCCTGCTTGGTCACACCAATACGCTTACAAAACTCGCGAACAGCGGCTGGGGTGTAGCCACGACGGCGCAGGCCAGAGATGGTCGGCATACGCGGGTCGTCCCAAGCTTCCACTAACTTGTCCGTCACCAGAAGGTTGAGCTTGCGCTTGGACATCACGGTGTATTCCAGATTCAGACGCGAGAACTCATACTGGCGCGGATGCGTCGGGATAGTGATGTTATCCAGCACCCAGTCGTACAGGCGACGGTTGTCCTGGAACTCAAGCGTACACAGTGAGTGCGTAATACCTTCGAGCGCATCAGAAATACAGTGCGTAAAGTCGTACATCGGGTAGATGCACCACTTATTGCCGGTCTGGTGGTGATCGGCAAATTTAATACGGTAGATAACCGGATCGCGCAGCACGATGAACGGCGAGGCCATGTCAATCTTTGCACGCAGACACGCTGTCCCCTCGGCAAAGTCACCGTTGCGCATTTTCTCAAACAGCGCCAGGTTCTCTTCAACCGTACGGTCGCGATACGGACTATGCTTGCCCGGCTCGGTCAGCGTGCCGCGATATTCGCGGATCTGATCTGGCGACAGCTCATCAACGTAAGCCAGGCCCTTATTAATGAGCTCAACGGCATAGGCGTGAAGCTGGTCAAAATAGTCTGAGGAGTAACGTACATTACCGCTCCAGTGGAAACCCAGCCACTCAACGTCATGCTTAATAGAGTCAACGTACTCGATATCTTCTTTAACCGGGTTCGTGTCATCAAAACGCAGGTTGCACTCGCCTTTGTAGTCCTGAGCAATGCCAAAGTTAAGGCAGATGGACTTGGCGTGGCCGATGTGCAGGTAGCCATTCGGCTCAGGCGGGAAACGGGTATGCACAGTATTGTGCTTACCGCTAGCCAGATCTTCATCAATAATCTGGCGAATAAAATTGGTTGGGCGGGCTTCAGCCTCACTCATCTCAAATACCTCAAAGCGTGTCAAACGGTTTGCTGCACATGATCGTACAAGCCGTGCGTGGACACAACCTTTAGTTACAGAAAATCACATGGCCCGTGTAAGGAATAAAAAAGCGGCCGGGGATTAACCCGGCCGCTAAAGGCGAAGCACTCAGGAGAGATTATTTGCCTTTAATTTCATACAGTGGCGTTTGCCCTGCAACGACAGCACCGCTGGCTTTAACCACCAGACCACCGAAGTCATCAATGTTGCTGCAAACGACTGGACTAATCATAGAGCGCGCATTTGCGTTCAGGAAGTCCAGATCCATTTCCAGCACTGGCTGACCTGCCACAACCTCAGCGCCCTCTTCAACCAGGCGAGTAAAGCCTTTACCACCCAGTGCAACGGTATCAATACCCATGTGCACAACGATTTCTGCACCCTCTGCTGTTTCGAGGCAGAATGCATGGTTGGTATTAAAGATTTTCACCACGGTTCCGGCGGCCGGAGAGACTACGGTCTTGTCAGTCGGCTTCACAGCAACACCGTCACCTACTGCTTTGCTCGCAAACGCTTCGTCCGGCACGTCATCCAGCGCAACTGTCTCACCCGTCACCGGGGACACCAGAGTAACCAGTGTCGACTTCGTTTTGTTCGGCACAGCCTGCGCTTTCACGGTCGTTGTCGCAGCCGCTTCTGCAGGGGCAGGTGCAGCATCGACATGACCAACAGTTTTCATGGCGTTGGCGATTTTCTCAGCCACAAAGCCAACAATAATCTGCACGCTGGTTTTGTTCAGACGGATAACGCCGCTTGCACCCAGACGTTTGGCCAGTGCGTCATTCACCAGAGCAGAGTCTTTCACGTTCAGGCGCAAACGGGTGATACAAGCGTCGATACCGGTCAGGTTGTCAGAACCACCGATTGCTGCAATGTACTGACGCGCCAGCTGTGGAACATCCTGCTCACCAGAACCAGTAACATTGCCGCTCAGGTTTTTGTCTTCACCGTCGGCTTCGCTACCGGCAACAGCCAGCTCGCGACCAGGGGTCATCATGTTGAATTTGGTGATAGCGAAGCGGAACACCACATAGTAGAAAACCAAGAACACCAGGCCCTGCGGCATCAGCATGTACCAGTGGGACGCCAGCGGGTTACGGGTAGACAGCACAAGGTCAACCAGACCGGCACTGAAGCCAAAGCCCGCAATCCACTGCATGCTTGCTGCGATAAATACCGAGATACCAGTCAGAATGGCGTGAATCACATACAGCGCCGGTGCCACGAACATGAAGGAGAACTCCAGCGGTTCAGTGATACCCGTAAAGAACGCAGCAAACGCGCCTGCCATCATGATACCCAGCACTTTGGCTTTGTTTTCAGGACGCGCACACTGATAAATCGCCAGCGCCGCACCCGGCAGGCCAAACATCATAATCGGGAAGAAGCCCGCCTGATAACGACCGGTGATACCCACTTCTGCAGTACCAGCCGCCAGAGACTGCGCGCCGCCCAGGAAGTTCGGAATATCGTTAATGCCCGCTACGTCAAACCAGAATACGGAGTTAAGCGCGTGGTGCAGGCCAACCGGAATCAGCAAACGGTTAAAGAAGGCATAGACGCCTGCGCCGACGGAACCCATTTTCTGAATGGCTTCACCGAAATGTACCAGACCATCATAAATGACCGGCCAGACAATCATCAGCAGGAAGGCGACGATAATCATGACAAAAGAGGTCAGGATAGGCACCAGACGGCGGCCACTGAAGAAAGACAGTGCCTTCGGCAACTCTACGCCGCTAAAACGGTTGTAGAGTTCAGCGGAGATGATACCCACCATGATACCGATGAACTGGTTCTGAATTTTGCCAAACGCCGCCGGCACTTGATCGGCCGGAATGTGTTTGATCATGGAAACCGCCGCTGGAGAACACAGCGTGGTCAGTACAAGGAAACCGACGAAACCGGTTAGCGCCGCGGCGCCGTCTTTATCTTTAGACATACCGTAAGCCACACCGATGGCAAACAGTACAGACATGTTGTCAATAATGGCAGAACCAGACTTGATAAAGAACGCAGCAAGTGCGCTATCTCCACCCCAGCCTACCGGATCGATCCAGTAACCGACACCCATCAGAATGGCCGCTGCTGGCAACGTAGCCACCGGCACCATGAGTGCGCGGCCTACGCGCTGTAAATAACCTAGAATACTCACTTTATTCCCCCTATGAGACCCCGAGATGAAGAGTCGAAGCACTTTTTTTATAGTGTGGCCAAACATGACCCTGCGGCAACGTATCACATCACTCCAGGAGTGTGTGAAAAATTAATTCGTATCGCAAATTAAACGCGTATTTTTTGTGATTATTGTCACCAAATATCTCGTCTCCTCATGCCTTTCACTGGCTATCCACAAAAACTTATTTTATAGTTCAAAATAATTATCACGGTTCAGCACGCTTGTCTGGAACTGCGTTACGCTTAATGCAGTATAAACGGTGCTTCCGGGAAACATTTTTAACGTCAATTTTAAGAGGTGTATGATGAGACTGATTCCTCTGGCTACGGCACAGCAGGTTGGTAAATGGGCAGCTCGCCACATTGTTAATCGTATTAATGCGTTCAAGCCGACTGCCGATCGTCCTTTCGTATTGGGCCTTCCGACTGGCGGTACTCCGCTGGAAGCTTACAAGGCGCTGGTTGAGATGCATAAAGCAGGCCAGGTCAGCTTCAAACATGTTGTTACCTTTAATATGGACGAGTATGTGGGCCTTCCGCAGGAACACCCGGAGAGCTACCATAGCTTCATGCACCGCAACTTCTTTGATCACGTCGATATTCCCGCAGAAAACATCAACCTGCTCAACGGAAACGCACCGGATGTTGACGAAGAATGCCGCCGTTATGAAGAAAAAATCCGCTCCTATGGCAAAATCAACCTGTTCATGGGGGGTGTAGGCAACGACGGTCATATCGCATTCAACGAACCGGCGTCTTCGCTGGCTTCACGTACCCGCATTAAAACACTGACGCATGACACGCGTATTGCCAACTCCCGCTTCTTTGGCGGCGATGTAAGCCAGGTGCCGAAGTATGCGCTGACCGTGGGTGTGGGTACGCTGCTCGATGCTGAGGAAGTGATGATTCTGGTGCTGGGCAACGTGAAGGCACAGGCGCTGCAAGCAGCAGTTGAAGGCAACGTCAATCATATGTGGACCATTAGCTGTCTGCAACTGCACCCGAAAGCGGTAGTTGTGTGTGATGAGCCGACCACAATGGAACTGAAGGTCAAAACGCTCAAGTACTTCAACGAACTCGAAGCGGAAAATATCAAAGGCCTGTAAGCACGTTTTTAATCCGGGGAGATAATTATGTACGCACTAACCCACGGCCGTATCTATACCGGCCATGAAGTTCTGGACGGGCACGCGGTTGTCATTGCCGATGGCCTTATTGACCGCGTTTGTCCGGTTGGCGAACTGCCACCGGGTATGGAAATGCGCGATTTGGGTGGCGCAATTATTGCCCCGGGTTTTATTGATGTACAGCTTAACGGCTGCGGCGGCGTGCAGTTTAACGACACTGCAGACGCCGTAACGGTAGATACGCTGGAAATCATGCAAAAAGCCAATGAGAAATCCGGCTGCACCAGCTATCTGCCCACGCTCATTACCTGCAGCGACGAGCTGATGATGCAGGGTGTACGCGTCATGCGCGAGTACCTCGCTAAACACCAGAACCAGGCGCTGGGCCTGCACCTGGAAGGTCCGTGGCTGAATCCAGTTAAAAAAGGTACTCATAATCCGGCTTATATTCGCAAGCCAGAAGCCAAACTGGTCGACTTCCTGTGTCAGAACGCCGATGTCATCACCAAAATCACGCTGGCACCCGAAATGGTGGAACCCGAGGTGATTCGTAAACTGGTTGATGCAGGGATTATTATCTCGGCTGGCCACTCCAATGCTACCGTCAATGAAGCAAAACGCGGCTTTCGCGCAGGCATTCGCTTTGCGACCCATCTTTATAATGCCATGCCGTATATCAGCGGACGTGAACCGGGTCTTGCAGGTGCGATTTTTGATGAGCCTGATTTGTACTGCGGTATCATTGCTGACGGCCTGCATGTGGATTACGCCAATGTGCGTAATGCCAAACGCCTTAAAGGTGACAAACTGTGCCTGGTGACCGATGCCACCGCACCGGCTGGTGCCAACATTGATAAGTTCATTTTTGCGGGTAAAACAATATACTACCGCGATGGACTGTGCGTGGATGAAAATGGCACACTCAGTGGTTCAGCGCTCACGATGATTGAAGGCGTGCAGAATCTGGTCGAGCACGTTAACGTAGCAATGGACGAAGCGCTGCGCATGGCCACACTCTACCCTGCCCGCGCAACGGGTGTAGAAAAAACGCTGGGTACCATTGAGGCAGGAAAAGTGGCGAACCTCACAGCTTTTACGCACAACTACAACATCATCAAGACCATCGTGAACGGTAACGAGGTCGCAATCGGGTAAAAATATACATGACGACTGGTGGACAGGCTCAAATTGGTAATGTCGATCTGGTAAAGCAAATTAACGGGGCTGCGGTTTATCGCCTGATAGACCAGCATGGCCCGATATCACG
>JALAGK010000224.1 GCA_022712475.1 Enterobacteriaceae bacterium | reverse complement strand
TAATACATTACTTCAGCTACCCGGCACGCGCGGGCAATCTGAGCTGCCCTATTTTTTCTTTAGCAATGCCTGTAAGTCTTCTTTGAGGGTAGACATCTGCGAGGCATATTGCTCTTTGCGTTCTGCATCTTCAATAAGCTGCACAATCGTTTCAGACAGCGTAATACCCCGCCGTTGAGCAAGTGCCGCCAGCCGCTGCCACACCAGAAACTCAAGGTCGATCGATTTCTTACGCGTATGCTGATGCTCGGCGTTGAAATGGCGTTTGCGGCGTGCCCGAATCGTCTGCTTCATACGGTTAGCAAGAGCCGGGTTCATATGTTTCTCAATCCAGCTGTGAACCTGGACGGGCCTGTTTTCCATGCCCAGAAGAATGTCCACCGCCTCCTTTGCCGCACTGGCCTCAAGATAACGGGTAACAGGTTCTCCTTCCCGGTGTTTTTTCACCAGATATTTCCATTTCCAGCCGCTTTCGAGATTTTCCAGTTGCTGATATTTCATGCTGATCTCAGGGTGACCGTGTAACTCTTTCAGGATAACAGTTTTTCAGCGCTTTGCTGAGAGGAAATCACCCCCGTGAGGCAGCGCCTAAAATGAGGCACAGCAGGCGCTTATCCGTGTGAAGCGCACGCGTATCCTGTATAATCGCGCCTTTAGCCTTCAACCAAACGCAGAAGACTTTGACAATAAATCGACTCCCCTGGCAAGTCCTGGTGCCTGAAACGCACATGCTTCAGACGCTGGTGACGCAGCCCACTCCATCCGATACGGATCTCTTGCAGCGCCTCCAGGCCCGGCTCTGCTATGGCCTGGCACAGCTTTTAGCGCCTTATAACCCGTCCGATTTCATGCTGGTAAAATGCCCAGCGACACTGGGTTATCTGTCACTGCTTGGCGAAACGGTCAAAGAAATGTTGCCACCAGCAGCCACGCTGCATGGTGGTTTGTACCTGACGGAAAACGGCCGCGTGACGCTGCACCCTGCAACCTCTGCACAAGACAACTTCGCCGCACAGGGTGAAACCGTCGTGGCTGACTGGGTCGAGCATGAGCAGTTATTCGGCAGTGTACGCCGCTATGGTGATGAGATTGAACTGCAGCCCGGCCTGGTACACCGTGCTAATGGTGGCGTGCTTGTGCTGTCGCTACGTAGCGTACTGCTGCAACCTCTGCTGTGGCTGCGTTTACGCCAGATGGTTATTCAAAAACGCTTTGACTGGCTCCCGGCAGATGAAGCGCACCCGTTACCTGTCAACGTACCGTCTTTGCCGCTGGACATTAAAGTTGTCCTGTGCGGTGACCGTGACGCCCTGGCTGAGTTTCAGGAAACGGAGCCGGAGCTGGCTGAGTTCGCTATTTACAGTGAATACGAAGAAAACCTGCAAGTGGATGAACAGGAGCAACTGCTGGCCTGGTGCAACTGGGTACAAAACGTGGCCCAGGCGCATAATCTGCCCTGCCCCGAAGCCGATGCCTGGACGCCGATGATACGTGAAGCAGCACGCTACACTGGCGATAAAGAAACACTACCGCTGTGTCCGGACTGGCTGATGCGTCAGTTGCGAGAAGTCGCCGCCCTGTGCGAAGAGACATTCAGTGGCGCGCAGTTTTCAGAGATGCTGGAACAGCGTGCGTGGCGTGAAGGTTTCCTTGCCGAGCGTATGCAGGATGAAATCCTGCTCGATCAAATTCTGATTGAGACGGATGGAGAGCAGGAAGGCCAGGTTAATGCCCTGTCGGTGATTGAATTCCCGGGTCATCCACGCGCCTTTGGTGAGCCATCTCGTATCAGTTGTGTCGTACACTTCGGCGACGGCGAATTTATGGATATTGAGCGCAAAGCAGAGCTCGGCGGCAATATTCATGCAAAAGGCATGATGATCATGCAGGCATTCCTGATGGCAGAGCTGGAGCTTGATCAGCAATTGCCGTTCTCTGCCTCGCTGACTTTTGAACAGTCTTACAGCGAAGTTGATGGTGACAGTGCCTCCGCTGCTGAGCTATGTGCACTCATCAGCGCCCTGTCAGGCGCCCCCATTAACCAAAGCATTGCAATAACGGGCTCAGTCGATCAGTTCGGACGTATCCAGCCTATCGGCGGCCTTAATGAAAAAATAGAAGGTTTCTTTCGCATCTGCGAACAGCGTGAACTCACTGGCAAACAGGGCGTGATTATCCCTGCGGCTAACGTGCGTCATCTGTCCTTGCATCAGGACGTGCTGGATGCGGTTGAACAAGGTGTTTTCAGCATCTGGTCGGTGGAGCATGCGGTTGAAGCGATTACACTTCTGACTGCTCAACCCTGGGACGGCACGGGAGAAAATACGCTTTTGCAGATTATTCAGGAGCGTATCGCCCAGGCCAGTCAGCAGGAGCCTCGCCACCGTTATCCCTGGCCGTTACGCTGGCTCAACTGGTTCAACCACAACTGATCGGACTTGTTCAGCGTACACGTGTTAGCTAATCTGCGTCCTTCACTGGAATAAGGCTTACCTCAGAAATGGTTGATAAACGCGAATCCTATACAAAAGAAGACCTTCTTGCCTC
>JALAGK010000223.1 GCA_022712475.1 Enterobacteriaceae bacterium | reverse complement strand
TTCAAGCTAAATCATCATCTTTATCACATTTTGAATTATTTTTTTACACTCTCGTATCTTTTTTTATAGACATTCACTTACACATTGTCTCACAGTTTTACCCCCTCATCAAAAGCCTCAGACAAAGCCACAGCCACACCCACAACTGCTACCAGAAATTGCAACAGCATGTTTACTGATTTCTGCTTTTCGCAATCCCGTTTCCGGCGCTGAGGGTAAGCGCAGTAACCCATGTCGCTTTTTCTGAACCGCGCTCGATATGTGCTTATAAAGGTAGTGCAAAGAAAAAAAGGAAAACACAGACTGCCTAAAACTGGGAGGCGGCGTGATGTCTTTAACAGGGCTGTGTTTGAGCGTGATAGCAGGCATGTTGCCACTGCTGTGGCTGCCTGAAATTCCGTCTGAAGGTGTTATTGGCACGCTGATGGCGACTGCGGCGCTGGCATCGGTTCCCGCAAAACGCGAGTGTCGCTATCTTGCATTCATATTATGGATGATGTGCTGGGGACTTTTAGCTGCAAAGCAGGTGTTGTGGCCGGTACAGGCGCTGGGTAATCGCACCGTGACTGCCGATGTGGTTATTAGTGCGACAACAGATGATAAGGTTAACGAAATGCGTATCCAGCGTATTGACGGGCGCTGGTTGTTTCCACAGCCTGGCATTAGGGTTTACCAGGCGGCACTGACCCAACCGGCATGTGCCGGACAACGATGGCGTATGACGCTGCGCCTGACGCCGGTGCATGGCAGGCTTAACAGCGGCGGTTTTGATTCTCAGCGCTATGCATTGGCACAGCAGATAACGTTGCGCGGCAACATCATCAGCGCACAACCTGTATCGACAAAGTGCAATATACGTAGCCGCTTTATTGCGCGTATTACTCAGCAAAGTCAGTCATTACCCTGGCAGGGTGTACTGTTAGCATTGGGCTTTGGTGAGCGAGCGGGGCTTAGCGAGGCTGACAGGGAATTGCTAAAAAACACCGGTACAGCACATCTGATGGCGATTTCCGGGCTGCATATTGGGTTGTCTGGCGCAGTAGGGTGGCTGCTGGTGCGTCTTGGACAACGCATGCTGCCCACTCGCTATATTGGCTGGCGTTTGCCGCTCTGCGGTGGGTTACTGATAGCAATGATTTATACCTGGCTTGCCGGGGCACAGCCTCCTGCAGTGCGTACACTGCTTGCTATGCTGGTTGTTGGGGCAATGCGCCTGAGCGGAATACGCATGAGCGGCTGGCAAATTTGGCTGACGTGTGTGGCGGTGATGCTGCTTTCTGAGCCTCTGGCGCTACTCTCGGACAGTTTTTTGCTTTCAATCTCTGCCGTGGGAGGGCTATTGTTCTGGTATCAGTGGCAGCCGTTTACCGAAAAGAGGCTACCCATTGGTGTGAAGCAGGCTCTGTCTCTGGCCCATCTCCAGGCGGGGATGATGCTGTTATTACTGCCAATGCAGGTGGCTATTTTCCACGGTATCAGTGTTAGCAACTGGCCTGCGAACCTGGTGGCGGTACCGGCAGTGACTTTCGTTACTGTACCCTTAATCCTGCTGGCAATGATGATTACGCCGTTTGCGGATGCAAGTCCGTTGCTGACGCTGGCAGATATTTCGCTGGAGTGGGTGTTTGCTTACCTGCGTGCGTTACTTGACGGTTGGCTGGCGTTGGATGAGCGCTATCTTTGGTTGAGTCTGGCTCCCTGGCTGCTGTTGGTGGTATGGCGTTTTCGCAGCGGGCTGGCGTGGGGCGCCTCTGTGCTGGTACTACTCATTGCCATACTTTATCCCTTCTGGCGCGAGAAAACGCCAGGCGGATGGGCGCTACATATGCTTGATATCGGCCACGGTCTTGCGCTGGTGGTAGAGCGTAACCAGCGTGCTATTTTGTATGACAGCGGTGGCGCCTGGCAGGGAGGCGACAGCGGTAAACAGACCATTATTCCCTGGCTGCGTTGGCACCACTTAACCCCTGAACGGCTGATACTGAGCCACGAGCATCTCGATCACAGCGGTGGGTTAAAAAGCCTGCAAACCGCCTGGCCTTTGATGGCGGTGCAAAGTTCGTTGGGTATGACAGGGCATGTGCCGTGCTGGCAGGGAATGCGCTGGCGTTGGCAGGGGCTACACTTTTCTGTGCACTGGCCGCCGCGCGGTTGGCAGGGCGTGGGTAATAACCGCTCGTGCGTTGTTAAAATTGACGACGGCCACCGCAGTGTACTGCTCACTGGCGACCTGGAAGCGTCGGCAGAGCTGGCGATGGTACGCAGCCAACGTGCACTTTTACAGGCTGATGGCTTACAGGTGCCACATCATGGCAGTCGAACCTCGTCATCGCCCCTGCTACTGCGTCAGGTGTCACCTTCGCTGGCGCTGGCATCCGTTGCGCGCTACAGCGCCTGGCGTTTACCGTCAACGGTCATTCTCAGGCGATATCGCGAGCGGCACATCCGCTGGTACGACACGGCTCTCCACGGACAACTCACCGTGCGTTTTGGCGAAGGTGAACCGCAGGTACAGAGCTTCAGAGAGCATATTTTACCGCGCTGGTATCATCAGTGGTTTGGCGTCATCCCCGTTAACAGGTAGAATATGCGGCTATTTCAACTTTAGTTGGTTCGACAATGCACAATGATAAAGATCTCTCCACCTGGCAGACCTTCCGCCGTCTCTGGCCGGTAATCGCACCGTTCAAACTGGGTCTGATCGTGGCTGGGGTTGCCTTAATCCTCAACGCAGCCAGCGATACATTTATGCTATCGCTACTCAAACCGTTACTGGATGACGGCTTTGGCAAAACGGACCGTTCTGTACTGATTTGGATGCCTTTGGTTGTTATCGGCCTGATGGTTCTGCGAGGCGTCACGAGCTTTGTATCCAGCTATTGCATCTCCTGGGTATCCGGTAAGGTGGTCATGACTATTCGTCGCCGCCTGTTTAACCACATGATGGGGATGCCGGTCGCCTTCTTTGATAAACAGTCAACCGGTACGCTACTTTCGCGTATTACCTATGACTCTGAGCAAGTGGCTTCCTCTTCATCAAGTGCGCTGATTACTGTGGTGCGTGAAGGGGCGTCAATCATCGGTCTGTTTATCATGATGTTTTATTACAGCTGGCAGCTTTCTCTGATTCTTATCGTGCTGGCACCGATTGTGTCCTTTGCTATCCGTGTCGTTTCTAAGCGTTTTCGCAACATCAGTAAGAACATGCAAAATGCGATGGGGCAGGTCACGACCAGTGCGGAACAGATGCTTAAAGGGCATAAAGAAGTGCTGATTTTTGGTGGCCAGCAGGTTGAGGCCGAGCGGTTTAACAAAGTCAGTAACCGCATGCGTCTGCAGGGGATGAAGCTGGTTTCCGCCTCGTCGATTTCCGACCCGATTATTCAGCTCATTGCTTCTCTGGCGTTGGCTTTTGTACTGTATGCGGCAAGCTTCCCGAGCGTAATGGAAAATCTGACGGCAGGGACCATCACCGTGGTTTTCTCTTCCATGATTGCGCTGATGCGTCCGCTGAAATCGCTGACTAACGTTAATGCCCAGTTCCAGCGAGGGATGGCAGCTTGCCAGACATTGTTCTCTATTCTGGATACCGAGCAGGAAAAAGACAGCGGTAGCCGTGAGATTAAACGCGCCCAGGGCGATATTGAGTTTCGTAACGTTACCTTCACTTATCCGGGACGTGATGTACCTGCGTTGCGTAACATCAATCTCACTATTCCGGCGGGTAAAACGGTTGCGCTGGTGGGGCGATCAGGTTCCGGTAAATCAACTATCGCCAGTTTGATTACCCGTTTTTACGATATCGATGAAGGTGAAATCCTGATGGATGGCCACGATATTCGTGAATACACGCTGGCATCGTTGCGTGACCAGGTGGCGCTGGTGTCGCAAAACGTTCATCTGTTTAACGACACCATTGCTAATAATATCGCTTATGCACGTACCGAGCAGTACACGCGTGAGGATGTGGAGAAGGCTTCGCAAATGGCGTACGCCACCGACTTCATCAACAAGATGGACAATGGGCTGGATACTATCATTGGTGAAAACGGCGTTCTGCTCTCGGGCGGGCAGCGTCAGCGTATTGCGATTGCCCGTGCGTTGCTGCGTGACAGTCCCATTTTGATTCTTGATGAAGCAACCTCGGCGTTAGATACCGAATCAGAACGAGCTATTCAGGCAGCCCTGGATGAGCTACAGAAAAACCGAACGTCGCTGGTGATTGCTCACCGTCTGTCCACCATTGATCAGGCAGATGAAATCGTGGTGGTGGAAGACGGTAACATTGTTGAGCGTGGTACGCACACCGCGCTACTGGAGCAAAAGGGTGTCTATGCCCAGCTTCACAAGATGCAGTTCGGCGCATGATAGAACGTATCTGGTCTGGTCAGTCTGCTCTCTGGCGGCTATTACTGCCGCTTTCCTGGCTGTATGGCCTGGTGAGCGGGGCTATTCGTCTGAGCTATCGGCTGGGCCTGCGTAAAGCCTGGCGTGCGCCAGTGCCGGTGGTGGTGGTGGGGAACCTGACCGCTGGCGGCAATGGTAAAACCCCCGTCGTTGTCTGGCTGGTTGAGCAGTTAACACTGCGCGGCATTCGCGTTGGCGTGGTCTCACGCGGTTATGGTGGCAAGGCAGAGCATTATCCGCTGTTGCTCAATGACGCGACAACCACTGCACAGGCCGGTGATGAGCCGGTGTTGATTTATCAGCGCACTGGCGCACCTGTCGCGGTCGCCCCCGTGCGCAGTACTGCAGTAGAGGCGTTACTTGCAGAGCATAATGTGCAGGTCGTGATTACCGATGATGGTTTGCAGCACTATGCGCTGGCGCGTGATAAAGAAATTGTGGTGGTTGACGGCGTGCGCCGCTTCGGCAACGGCTGGTGGTTGCCCGCAGGTCCCATGCGCGAACGTGCCGGACGCCTGAAGACCGTTGATGCGGTGATTACAAACGGTGGCGTCGCCAGGACCGGTGAAATCGCGATGCGTTTACGCCCGGGTTTTGCCGTTAATTTACTGAGCGGTGAAAAGCGTGCGGTTGCTGAGCTTCACCATGTGGTCGCCATGGCGGGTATTGGTCATCCGCCACGTTTTTTCGCCACGCTCGATGAATGTGGGCTGACGCCTGAGAAAACCGTCGCATTAGCCGATCACCAGGCCCTGAGCGAGGCGCAAGTTGTCGGCTATTACCAACCTGGACAAACGCTGTTGATGACCGAGAAAGATGCGGTGAAATGCCGCCATTTTGCTCGTGAAAACTGGTGGTATCTGCCGGTTGAGGCCGATATACATGGTCCACAAGCAGAAAACCTGCTCACAGAAATCATTGCGCTGACGCGCTAAGGCGCGGCTTTTTATCGTCTGGTTGACCGACCGCGCATCGGCTTTCAGGAGATGCTGTGCCTATTCCTCAACTCTCATTACGCGCTGCCCGCTATCTTCATCTCGCAGCCCAGGGACTGCTGCAAAAACCGCGCCGCCGCGCGCGGGCGCAGGACATTCCTGCTGCTATTTCCCGCATGTCTTTGTTGCAAATCGATACCATCAACGTGGTGGCTCGCAGCCCTTATCTTGTGCTGTTTAGTCGACTCGGTGATTATCCTCAACCCTGGCTTGAGGAAGCGCTGGCTCGCGGTGACATCTTTGAATACTGGGCGCATGAAGCTTGCTTTTTGCCGCGTGCGGATTTTGGTTTGGTGCGCCATAACATGCTGCAGCCTGAAAACATGGGTTGGAAATATCGTACTACCTGGATGCAGGAGCATGAGCAGGACATTGCTCAACTGCTTGAGCATGTGCGTATCAACGGGCCAGTGCGGTCTGCCGATTTTGAACATCCGCGCAAAGGGGCGGGTGGCTGGTGGGAGTGGAAGCCACACAAGCGTCACCTTGAAGGCCTGTTTACGGCCGGTAAACTGATGGTTAAGGCGCGGCATAACTTTCAGCGTATCTACGATCTTACCGAGCGCGTACAGCCGCAGTGGGATGATGCTCGTGATTTACCGTCACGCGAGGCGGCACAGCGTCAGATGTTGCTCAACAGCGCGCGCAGTCTGGGCATATTTTTACCGACCTGGCTTGCGGATTACTATCGTCTGCGCAATGTTGCACTGGCACCGCTGTTAGCGCAGTGGCAGGAGCAGGAGGAAATTATCGCTGTAGAGGTAGAGCGCCTTGGTTCCATGTGGCTACATCGCTCGTTGGAGCCGCTACTGGCACGTGCACAGGCGGGTACGCTGCGCGCTACCCACAGCACGGTATTATCGCCGTTTGATCCGGTGGTCTGGGACCGAAAACGCACTGAACAATTTTTTGATTTCCGCTATCGGTTGGAGTGCTACACCCCAGCGCCAAAGCGCCAGTACGGCTATTTTGTTTTGCCGTTACTGCATCGCGGCGCGCTGGTTGGACGAATGGATGCAAAAATCCATCGTAAGGCGGGTTATCTTGAGGTCATCAATCTTTGGCTCGAAAAGGGAATAAAACCAGGCGTTGGTCTTGCTACTGGGCTTGGCACGGCGTTGGATGACTTTGCTCGCTGGCAGGGGGCGCGTGAGATTCGTTTCACTTCCCTGCCAGATTTTCTGGCACAGTGCTGGGGCAAACACCGGGAAATCCCCGGCAGCTCTGTGTTATTCTGAGGACCTCTCGCTCCCCGGTCCATTCTGGAGGAATTATGGATCATCGCTTGCTTGAAATTATCGCTTGCCCGGTTTGCAACGGGAAACTCTGGTTTAACAAAGATACGCAGGAACTCATTTGTAAGTCTGACGCGCTGGCTTTCCCGCTGCGCGACGGCATTCCGGTATTACTGGAAAATGAAGCGCGCTCACTTAGTGTTGAAGAGAGCAAACCATGAGTTTTGTTGCCATTATCCCCGCGCGTTATGCATCCACGCGCTTGCCCGGTAAGCCGCTCAAAGACATCAACGGCAAGCCGATGATTGTTCACGTGCTGGAGCGTGCCCGCGAGGCCGGTGCTTCCCGTATTATCGTGGCAACGGATCATGAAGACGTTGCACGTGCAGTAGAAGCTGCGGGTGGCGAAGTGTGCATGACACGCGCGGATCATCAGTCTGGAACCGAGAGGTTGGCTGAAGTCGTCGAGAAATGCGGCTTTGCGGATGATACGCCTATTGTGAATATTCAGGGTGATGAGCCAACGATCCCGCCGGTTATCGTGCGCCAGGTTGCCGAGAATCTGATTGCCAGCAGCGCCGGAATGGCGACGCTGGCGGTGCCTATTCATGATGCGCAGGAAGCCTTTAATCCAAACGCGGTGAAAGTTGTGCGTGACGCACAGGGC
>JALAGK010000026.1 GCA_022712475.1 Enterobacteriaceae bacterium | reverse complement strand
TCAACCTTAAAGACAACACCTTCAATATACAACCCCAGCGACCGGCGGACCTGCTCACCCTTATGATAAAACGCCAGCACTTCATCAGCTCCCGTGCATAACTGCACTCGCTCACTGACCGGCAGTCCCCAGGATTTAAAGCGTTGCAGACGCTCAATGTGGCTCGCTGGAAGTTATCCCCCCTCCAACAGACCGACGCCATAGCAAAAGAACGTCAACGGACGTTTTGCCGTAATACGCGGGTCAAGCTGACGCAGCGAACCTGCGGCAGCGTTACGCGGGTTAGCAAACACCTTGCCGCCAGTGCGGCGCGCTTCTTCGTTAATTTTTTCAAATCCGGACTGCGGCAGGAACACCTCACCGCGCACTTCCACGCGAGCGGGAATGTTGTCACCATGCAGGCGCAGGGGAATGGCGCGAATGGTGCGCACATTGCTGGTGATATTCTCCCCGGTTGTGCCGTCACCACGCGTTGAAGCACGCGTTAGCAGGCCATCTTCATACAACAAACTGACCGCCAGGCCATCCAGCTTCAGCTCACAGCAAAAAGTGATTTCAGCATCGTCCTTCAGTCTGTCCTTTACGCGCTTATTAAATGCCAGCCAGCTTTCTTCATCAAAGACGTTATCAAGCGATAACATCGGTACTTCATGGCGTACCTGGGTAAATTGCGCCAGCGGCTGGGCACCCACACGCTGAGTGGGTGAATCGGGCGTGATCAAATCAGGATGCTGCGCTTCCAGCTCGCGCAGTTCGCGCATCAACCTGTCGTATTCCGCGTCGGGCAGCTCTGGCGCATCCAGCACATGATAGAGATATTCATGGTGGCGAAGCGTGGTTCGCAACTGTGTGAGTGTGTCTTCTATTGTCTTCATGTCGCACCATCAACGATAAAAAACCCCCGACAAGCGGGGGTTCAGATAAAAAGCGTTTTCTGTCAGGCCTCAGTGATGCACCACGCCAATAACCTCGCGAATAGTATCCTGGTACTCACGCAGTTTTTGCGGCGTCATCATGCGACGCTGGTCATCGAGCACCACGCCGCCAACTTCATCAGCAATATGCTGGGCCGACTGGAGCATCAGCTTAAAGTTCTGTAGCGCATCACCGAACGACGGCACCTGCATAAAGATGGTGACACCTGGCGTCATAAAGTCGCGCATGGTTTCAGGATCAAACGACCCCGGTTTTACCATATTTGCGAGACTAAACAGAACCGGGCCACTGCCATCCGGGCTAAGGTGACGGTGGAAAATATTCATCTCACCAAACTGAAAGCCTGACTGCTGAATGCTGTTAAGCAGCGCATCGCCGCTAAGCTGGCTGCCTGCATGGGCAGCCACATTCATCACAATCACCGCTTCTTTACGACGCGGGGCCTGCTCAGGCTCAGCAGTTTTAGTTTCTGCTTTGGTTTCTGCCTCAATTTCAGCAACCAGCTTAGCTTCCTGCTCTGGCGACAGAGTCTTAATCTGCGGCTCAGGTAGCTTTACCTGCGGCTCAACCATCGGTGGTGTTACCGGTTCAGCCGGACGCTGCAACGCCTCTTGCGTCACCTGCGTTTCGCTTGCAGCATCAACCTGTGGCGGCTGTGGTGCGTCAGGCTGGCGAATCACCGGCTCTTCATGCACAACGGGAGCCTGTACCGTCTGCTTTGCACGCGGCTGGGCAGACGCATACGGCGGCTGATAATTGTGTGAAGCGCCTGACGGCAGTTCCGGTTCGTGGCTGCCCGGCGTTTGTTCAACGCGGCGCACGCGCACTTCACCTACGCCTTCTTCGGCGTCGTCGTCCAGCTCATAGTCGTCACGCTGCGATTTCATACGCCTTTGGGGGCGATCGCGGAAAATCGACGAACGCTCTTTACGGCTGGTCCACAGTCCGTGTACCAGAAGGGCGATGATGGCTATCGCGCCAACAATAATTAATATCAGACGCAAGTCCTGCATCGTTATATTCTCTGTTGTTCTAACACCTTGCCAATACGGCAAACATCTTACTTACTAAGAGTATTTGTCCAGGTGATGAAGTGCAAGTGCACCCGGTTGGTTCTCAGCATAAAGATAGGCTTAAAACAGCTTTTTGCTGTTTTTTCGACCATTTCTTAGAGAGTTATCCCATCTTAACCAACATATGTATGATAGTGCGCGACCGAACCGGTTGCCCAATTTTTAAAGGAGTAGAGCCAGATTATGGTTGCTAACACGGGTATAGCCCCTCGCAGCGGGCTTTTCTATTTTTCACAGGGATGGAAGTTGATTAAAGAGCCAGGCATTCGCCGCTTTGTGGTGTTGCCGCTGCTCGTTAACATGCTGCTAATGGGTGGCGCATTCTGGTGGCTTTTCACCCGCCTGGAAGGTTGGATAGCCACGTTGATGGCAATGGTGCCCAACTGGCTACAGTGGCTAAGCTACCTTATCTGGCCGCTTGCCGTTATCTCGATATTGCTGGTCTTTGGCTATTTCTTTTCAACGCTAGCAAACTGGATAGCCGCCCCGTTTAACGGCTTACTGGCCGAACAGCTTGAGGCGCGCCTGACAGGCGCAACGCCTCCAGACACCGGCGTTGTTGATATCATGAAAGATCTGCCGCGCATCATGAAACGTGAATGGCAGAAGTTTGCCTGGTATCTGCCGCGCGCACTAGTGCTGCTGGTATTGTTTTTTATCCCCGGCATAGGGCAAACCCTCGCCCCGGTGCTGTGGTTTTTGTTTAGTGCCTGGATGTTAGCCATTCAGTACTGCGACTATCCATTTGATAATCACAAAGTGCCCTTTGCACAAATGCGCGTTGCCCTGCGCGAGCGCAAATTTATCAATATGCAGTTTGGCGCACTGACCAGTATTTTCACGATGATCCCACTGCTCAATCTGGTCATCATGCCTGTTGCGGTATGTGGCGCAACCGCTATGTGGGTTGACTGCTATCGTGAACGGCACGCACGCTGACGCTAATCCGGTGAGGCGGGTGCGTTATGCCCCGCCTTATTCCATACTGAAAGGCATTATTTCTCTCCAGCATATCGATATGCTAATTACTTACTTCCGCATAAATCCTGAGCGGGTATGCTGGATACGTGCAAAATTTCAAACAGTTAAGGAAAGGCCATGAGCAAGATTTATGAAGACAATTCTCTGACTATCGGCCATACGCCGCTGGTCCGGCTCAACCGCATTGGTAACGGCCGAATTCTCGCAAAAATTGAATCCCGCAACCCGAGTTTCAGCGTTAAATGCCGCATCGGCGCCAATATGATATGGGATGCTGAAAAACGTGGCGTACTGAAACCTGGCGTTGAGCTGGTTGAACCAACCAGCGGTAATACGGGTATTGCACTGGCCTATGTTGCCGCAGCCCGTGGTTACAAACTGACGCTGACCATGCCTGAAACCATGAGTATTGAACGTCGCAAACTGCTTAAAGCACTGGGTGCCAACCTGGTACTGACTGAAGGCGCTAAAGGCATGAAGGGCGCTATCCAGAAAGCAGAAGAGATTGTTGCCACCGACCCGCAAAAATATATCCTGTTGCAGCAGTTCAGTAATCCCGCTAACCCGGAAATCCATGAAAAAACCACCGGCCCGGAAATCTGGGAAGATACTGACGGCCAGGTTGATGTTTTTATTTCTGGCGTGGGTACGGGCGGTACACTGACAGGCGTGAGTCGCTATCTGAAGAACACTAAAGGCAAAAAAGACCTCATCACCGTGGCGGTTGAACCAACCGATTCCCCGGTTATTGCCCAGGCGCTGGCTGGTGAAGAAATTAAACCTGGTCCACACAAAATCCAGGGTATTGGCGCAGGCTTTATTCCAGGTAACCTTGATCTGAAGTTGGTTGATAAAGTCGTTGGCATTACCAACGAAGAAGCTATTGCCACTGCTCGTCGCCTGATGGATGAAGAAGGTATCCTGGCAGGTATCTCTTCGGGTGCAGCCGTCGCGGCAGCGCTTAAACTTCAGGAAGATGAAGCCTTTACCAATAAGACAATTGTCGTTATTCTTCCGTCTTCCGGTGAGCGCTATCTGAGCACTGCACTGTTTGCCGATCTCTTTACTGAGAAAGAGCTGCAACAGTAATGCCAGTTCTTCAGAAACGCACAAAAAAGCACCTGCAAGGGTGCTTTTTTGTGGTGTAAGTCAAAATTTTACCTACCTCAGCATTGCTTACCCCTGGTCCCTCTGGTATTTAACCTGCTAATTATTTTGATGCGCGAAATTAATCGCCGATTTTGTCTCTTTGGGCTGAATCGATTTACTGATTTGGTGCCAGCGTGAATTACGCGGCATAATGATTACCGACGAACGAAGCGTAAACGGCATCAACACTCGTGGCCTAACCGCCCGATTAATGACTGCATTATACTGCGCGCTTTGTCGGCACCAGAGCGAACTATTACAGGCTAAAGTTTGGCCTCCAGGCTAGACTTTAGTTCCACAACACTAAACCTATAAGTTGGGGAAATATAATGTTTCAGCAAGAAGTAACCATTACCGCTCCGAACGGTCTGCACACTCGCCCTGCCGC
>JALAGK010000222.1 GCA_022712475.1 Enterobacteriaceae bacterium | reverse complement strand
GATTTACAGGGACGTTACCTCGCGCCGTCCCCGATAAGCCAGACGGGATAAGCTGCGCGCACCGCCCAACGGGCGGCGATTTCCTGGCGGGGTCGCGGGGATTGTTAAGGGGGATGCGAAAATCCCCCTTAACCCGTTCACCGACAAGGAAATTTCGTTTTTCAGCCCAACGCAAAGTGAGCGGAACACCCACTGCACCTCGATCGATCCTAAAGAAAACCTTTTACGGCGCCAGCAACAGCTTACGCGTTTGCTCCGGCACCAGTTCCAGCGCCAGTTGGTATGACGCATCCACCAGGTAATAAATCTGCGAATCGGGCAGCGTGCCGTCCAGAAACAACGTGCTCCAGTGCGCTTTGTTGAGGTGCGCGCTCGGCTTCACGTCCTGATGCTCGTCGCGTAGCAGCTCCGCCAGCTCCGGGCTGGTTTTTAACGACACTGCCGGGCGGCCATCTACCTCGTGTACCATCGCGAACAGCACATCAGCCACTTTAATCTGCGTGGCTTTCCAGTCGCTGTGAACGCTCTGCTGCGCACCGGGTTTATTCATGCAGTATTGCAACAGCTCCGAATTGGTCATTGTTATTCCCCCTGTAGCGTTGCGATGATTTTTCGCGAACCGCCGTGGATACGGTGCTCTCCCAGCCATATTCCCTGCCACGTTCCCAGCACCACACGGGCATTTTTAACCGGCAACGTCAGCGACGCGCCCAGCAGCGACGACTTAATATGGGCAGGCATATCGTCTGCACCTTCGTAGTCGTGTTCATAAGGCGCATTGTCTGGCACGGTACGCAGGAAGTGGCGCTCCATGTCCTGGCGCACGGTGGGATCGCAGTTCTCGTTGAGCGTCAGAGACGCCGAGGTGTGGAGAAGCAGTAAATGCAGCAGGCCGATGCGAATTTCCGGCAAATCACCAATCTGCTCCAGCACCTCATCGGTAACCAGATGAAAACCGCGCGATTTTGCGCTTAAGGTCAGGGTTTGCTGAAACCACATGACTGCTACTCCGTGTTAAACAATCCTGTTAAGTGTGCAGCAAGCCGGAGAAAGGTAAAACCCGTCGGGGGAAAATTTATGATGAATACGCACAATAATAAAAAACCCGCCTCAGGATAGCCTGAAAAGCGGGTTTTGCGATGAGAGTAAATACTTACATCACTGCAGCAAATGAACGAGCAACATATTCCACATTGCGAGTGTTTAACCCGGCCACGCACATACGACCGCTGGCAATAAGGTAAACGCCAAACTCCTCGCGCAAGCGGTCTACCTGAGCGGCACTCAAGCCGGTGTAGGTAAACATACCGCGCTGGTGTAAAAAGTAGCTGAAATCACGCCCAGGCACTTCACGGCTCAGCACCTCCACCAACACTTTACGCATGGCGATAATACGCAGACGCATCTCTTCAACTTCCGCAAGCCAGCTTGCACGCAGCCCGTCGTCATTCAGCACGGTGGAAACCAGCTGTGCGCCAAAGTTCGGCGGGCTGGAATAGTTGCGGCGCACGGTCGCTTTAAGCTGGCCCAGCACGCGCGAGGCGGCATCGGCGTCTTCACATACCACGGAAAGCCCGCCCACGCGCTCGCCGTAGAGTGAGAAAATCTTCGAGAATGAGTTACTGACAAACACCGGCAGGCCCGCGTCGGTAGCCGCCCGAATGGCGTACGCATCGGCTTCCATTCCGGCGCCAAAGCCCTGGTAGGCGATATCCATAAACGGGATTAACTCACGCGCTTTCAGGACCTTAATCACCTCATCCCACTCGGCGTTAGTCAAGTCGGAGCCGGTCGGGTTATGGCAGCACGGATGCAGCAGCACAATGCTCCTCGCCGGCAACGCGCTCAGCGCATCAAGCAAAGCGGCAACGCGCACGCCTTTAGTTTCATCGTCAAACCAGGGGTAAGTGCTTACTTCGAACCCAGCGCCAGAGAATATGGCAACATGGTTCTCCCACGTCGGATCGCTGACCCAGACTTTAGACTCAGGGAAATAGCGTTTAAGGAAATCTGCCCCCACTTTAAGCGCACCGGAACCGCCCAGCGTCTGAATGGTGGCAATGCGCCCTTCGCGCAATGCGGGATGGTTAGCGCCAAACAGCAACGGTGCGATGGTGTGGCGATAGCTACCCAGCCCTTCCATCGGCAGATACACCGATGCGCCGTGCGGCTGTGCGTTGATACGCGCCTCAGCACCCGCGATGGCTTTAAGCTGCGGAATAATACCGTCTTCGTTATAGTAAAGCCCGATACTGAGATTGACTTTGCCCTCGCGCGGGTCTTCCTTGAAGCGTTCCATGAGGGAAAGGATGGGGTCGCCCGCGTAGGCGTCGACATTCTGAAACACGCCGGTTTCTCCTGAGTCAGATGTGGGTTTGAACCACCACAATAAACCGGATGCGCCAGGAGATCGAGCAAAGTGATAACAGAAATGTTAACGCAGGGCGCGCCTGCGTTAACGAAGGGAAATTTAATCGAGATATGACATGGCAACCCTTGACGTCAGGCGCGTAATGAGTTCGTAAGCACTCACTTTTGTTATTTCAGCAATGTGCTCTACCGGCAGGCCTTCACCCCACATCACCACCGCATCGCCCGTTTTATCCTGTGCATCTGGCCCTAAATCGACGCAAATCATATCCATCGCCACACGCCCAACAATGGGCACTTTGCGGCCATTGACCAGCACCGGCGTACCGGACGGCGCACAACGCGGATAACCGTCGCCGTAGCCCATCGCTACAACCCCCAGGCGCGTATCGCGTGCGCTCACCCAGGTACCGCCGTAACCCACCGGCTCACCGGCCTTATGCGGGCGCACGGCAATCAGTGAGGAGGTCAGCGACATGGCAGGCTCAAAGCCCAGCTCTGCGCCCCAGGGTTTACCCTCAAGCGGCGACACGCCGTACAGGATGATGCCCGGGCGTACCTGCTCAAAATGTGAATCCGGCCAGAACAGCAGACCGCCGGAGGCCGCAATAGAACGCTCGCCGGGTTTACCCGCGCAGAAGCGATTAAAAATCTCCAGCTGGCGCGGGGTGGCGTCACTTTCCAGCTCATCCGCACGGGCAAAGTGGCTGACGATGTTGACCGGCTGGCGCACGTTTTTGCAACGCGACAGGCGCGCGTAAAAGTCATCCGCCTCATCCGGGCGCACGCCCAGGCGGTGCATACCGGTATCAAGCTTCATCCATACGGTAACGGGTGATGGGAGTTCTGCCGCTTCCAGTGCCGCCAGTTGTTCCGGGCTGTGTACCGCCGTCTGGAAGTTCTCGCGCTCAAGTACCGGCAGGTCGACGGCGTTAAAAAAACCTTCCAGCAGCAAAATCGGCTGTGTGATGCCGCCTGCGCGCAGGCGCAGCGCTTCTTCAAGGCGCGCCACGCCAAACACATCAGCACTTTCCAGCGTACGTGCGGTTTCCAGCAGGCCGTGGCCGTAGGCATTGGCCTTAACGACAGCGACGATACGGCTCGCCGGTGCGAGCTGGCGCAGGCGCTGCAAATTGTGGCGCAGAGCGCGGCGGTTAATGACGACAGTAGCCGCTTGCATGTGTATTCCTTGTTGTTATCAGTCGCATGGTGATTGCCGCAAGGCTGGCGACGCATCGTCCTGAAAGCGCCACTCAACCAGCAAAATCGAGGAGGTGATTATTCGTCGTCGTACTGCGGACCCGCGTAATTATCAAAGCGTGACCACTGGCCGTTAAAGGTCAGGCGCACAGTACCGATAGGGCCGTTACGCTGCTTACCAAGAATGATTTCGGCAATGCCTTTCAGGTCGCTGTTCTCGTGATATACCTCATCACGATAGATAAACATGATGAGGTCGGCATCCTGCTCGATAGAGCCGGACTCACGTAAGTCAGAGTTGACCGGGCGTTTATCGGCGCGCTGCTCAAGCGAGCGGTTGAGCTGCGACAGAGCCACAACGGGTACCTGAAGCTCTTTTGCCAGCGCCTTAAGCGAGCGGGAGATTTCCGCAATTTCCAGCGTACGGTTGTCAGACAGCGACGGCACGCGCATGAGCTGCAGGTAGTCCACCATGATAAGGCTGATACCGCCGTGTTCGCGATAGATTCGACGGGCGCGTGAGCGCACTTCAGTTGGCGTCAGACCAGACGAGTCATCGATATACATGTTACGCTTTTCAAGCAGGATCCCCATGGTGCCGGAAATGCGCGCCCAGTCCTCGTCGTCAAGCTGACCGGTACGAATGCGGGTCTGATCCACACGCGACAGCGACGCCAGCATACGCATCATGATCTGCTCGGCGTGCATCTCGAGTGAGAAGAAAACTACCGGCTTGT
>JALAGK010000221.1 GCA_022712475.1 Enterobacteriaceae bacterium | reverse complement strand
TACACCTATATAGTACTTGACCTATATTTCACAGGAGGTCCCGTGTGGGCGATTAAAACAACGGATACGTTTGATGGCTGGTTTACCTCGCTCAACGATACCGACAGGGCCTGCGTGCTTGCAACGCTGCTGGTCCTGCGGGAAAAGGGGCCGGGTTTGTCCAGACCTTATGCCGATACGCTCAAAGGCTCCCGCTATAGCAACATGAAAGAGCTGCGTATTCAAAGTCGGGGCGATCCGATACGGGTATTTTTCGCTTTTGACCCGCTCCGTACCGGCATTGTGCTTTGTGCCGGAAACAAGGTCGGCAATGAAAAACGTTTTTACGATGAGATGCTTCCGGTTGCTGACCGGGAATTCACGAACTGGTTGAACACATTAAAAAGAGAAGGAGTAACGCGATGGGCAGAACGCTGGAACAGCTTATTGCGGATGAAAAGCCGGAAGTTGTGGCTGAAGCTCAGGCGATGGCGACGGACATCCTGCTCAACATTCACCTTGCTGAACTGCGCGAAAAAGTACAGAAAACGCAGGTCGAAATGGCCCAGGCGCTGGGAGTCAGGCAACCTACCGTTGCAGGAATGGAAAAACCAGGCCGTGACCTGAAACTTTCCACGCTTAAACGCTACGTCGAGGCAGCAGGCGGCAAACTGCACCTTGATGTTGAACTGCCGGATGGTTCTCATTACGGGTTTGTACTGTAGGTGCTGGTGTCAGAGCGTAAAAAGCAAGAAGCCCGCTTAAGTTTCCTTAAGCGGGCTTCTTTAATTTGTCTCCTCTGACTGGACTCGAACCAGTGACATACGGATTAACAGTCCGCCGTTCTACCGACTGAACTACAGAGGAATTGCGTGAACGGGGCGCATAGTAACGGCGTGTCGGCGGCTTGTCAAAGGTGGAATCGCGGCAAAAGGTTCGTTTGGCGCTAAAATCGCCATCCGTTGCGCCAGCGTAGTGCAAATCACCCCGTTATGGAGCAGGGGGGATTGACCCACCGCGGCGATTTTAAGAAGGCCGGAGAATCAGATTTGCTTATTATCCATAAGGTTAGCCCGAATATATTGCGATGGCTGCAATCTGGCAACCTTCTTGCAATGCCTTCTACAGAGCCAGACCCTTTCGCACTGGTATCCCGTTCAGGAGGCAAAATGAATCTCAGACGACTGAAGTACTTCGTAAAAATCGTCGATATCGGTAGCCTGACCCAGGCCGCCGAGGTGCTGCACATTGCCCAGCCAGCGCTGAGCCAGCAGGTCGCCACGCTTGAGGGCGAAATGGATCAGCAACTCCTGATCCGTACCCGGCGTGGCGTAACCCCTACCGAGGCGGGAAAGCTGCTCTATGCCCATGCCCGCACCATTCTACGGATGTGCGACCAGGCGCAGCTGGCCGTCAATAATGTGGGGCAGTCGCTGAGCGGCCCGGTCTCTATTGGCCTGGCGCCAGGCACGGCATCCTCCTCCGTGACCATGCCGCTGTTGCAGACGGTACGGGCGGAATTGCCCGAGGTGCAAATCTATCTGCACGAAAACAGCGGTGGACAGCTGAATGACAAACTGTTGAATGGCCAGCTTGATATGGCGGTGCTGTACGACAGAGCCCCCACGGCCGGTATTATCAGCCAGCCGCTGCGTAAGGAGTCGCTGTTTGTGGTGGGCACCCAGGGCAACCCCGGTCCGAATGTGGATCTGACCCAGGTGGCGCAGATGAATCTGCTGCTGCCGCGTGACTACAGCGCGGTCAGGCGCCGGGTGGATGAGGCTTTCTCTCTGCGTCGTCTGACGGCGAAGATTGCGGGCGAGATCGAGTCTATCTCTACCCTGACTGCCGCTATTGCCAGCGGCATGGGCGTGACGGTACTGCCGGAATCGGCGGCGCGTCTGCTGATGGGCGCCGCTGGTGGCTGGATGTCGCGTATTACTTCGCCGACGCTGACGCTGCCGCTATCACTGAATCTTTCAGCGCGGCTGCCGCTGTCGCCTCAGGCCCAGGCGGTGAAGGAGATCCTGATGTCACGGGTCACCCGGCCGCCGCTGGAAAATCGTGAGCTGATGCTGGTGGGCTAAGGGAAAGTGCGCGACCGTCGTGCAGTACCGACGGTCGCGCCAGCCCGTTACAGTGCGTAATAAAATGCTTTAACCTGCTGCCAGTCTTGCGGCGGAATGGGAGACAGGTATTTTTCCAGTTGGCGGAAGTCGTGATTCACGGCCTTGCTGCGCACCCAGCGGCGGCGGCTTTTCTCCAGATCCAGAAATCCGGCCTCTATCTGCCCGCTGGTTTTCACAAAGATATGCCGCACATAGCAGCAGCCGTGCTGACGGTTGATACTGTGCATACTGCGGAACGCCAGCGCAATCTGGCGCAGCATCTCCTGGCGGGTTTCGTCTTCGAACGGCAGGCAGGCATGCTGGCTGTACCACCGATCGATGCTGCAAAAGCCTGCCATCTCCTCCGTGACCAGTAGCGCCCGCCACTCACCGTTACGCTTTAGCGCTTTGCCATAAATGATTTTGGGAACGTTAACACCGGCTCGCGCCAGTTCGTTAAGCACCTGAATCTCGCGCACGATAGTGGGGCGGCCAAAGGGATAGCGCAGTGAGTGGAACAGGTGCTGCGTCATACGCTTAACGTACAGTACCTTACCGTCGCGCTCGATGCGCTGTACGCCGCTCATGCCGTTACGGCGCTGATTTGGTTCTTCCACCCACTCTCCTTCGGTGGCCCACCAGGTATCGAATTCCCGGATTTCTTGCTGTGATAACATAATCAACTCAAATTGAATTACTTCATCAGGATTTTCTTATTTATCCAGTTTATCTCACCATGGGGTTGTGATTTTTTGGCAAAAAATGTCGTTATTTAACCGATTGACTATGATTTTTAGCTAACTTATTGATGATGATAAGAATGACCTAATTTGTTATTTC
>JALAGK010000220.1 GCA_022712475.1 Enterobacteriaceae bacterium | reverse complement strand
CCATATATTGATCTATTGAAAGTTTTACCAACTACATCTAGTATCTAAAGCATCAGCAACAAATGATGCTCCGGTGACGTAATGCCACTAACTGTCATTTTAAATGGAAATACGAATCATGCGCATTATTATTTACACTCGCAATAACTGCGTGCAGTGACACGCAACGAAACGCGCAATGGAAAGCCGTGGTTTCGACTTTGAACTGATTAATATCGACAACCATCCAGATGCTGCCGACATGCTACGTGCACAGGGTTTCCGCCAGCTCCCCGTCGTCGTCACAGAACAGAGCAGCTGGAGTGGCTTTCGACCTGACATGATTAACAGACTGCGTCAGAGCGTGGCACACGTATGAGCTTACTGGTGTATTTCTCAAGTCAGTCGGAGAACACGCACCGCTTTATCCAGCGTCTGGCGCTCCCGGCGCGGCGCATCCCGCTGGATGACTCGCAGACGCTCAGCGTCAGTGAACCTTTTATCCTGCTGACACCCACCTACGGCGGCGGGAGCGCAAAGGGTGCAGTGCCGCGCCAGGTTATTCGTTTTCTTAACGATGAATGCAATCGCGCCTGGCTTTGTGGCGTCATCGCCTCAGGTAATACCAACTTCGGTGAAGCGTACTGCCTGGCGGGCGACATCATTGCTAAAAAGTGCGCCGTACCTGTGCTCTACCGTTTTGAACTATTGGGTACACCACAAGACATCGACAACGTGCGTAAAGGAGTGAGCAAATTTTGGCAACAACAGAAGACATCCGCGTAACCAGCACTCCAGCGGACTATCATGCGCTCAATGCCATGCTCAATCTGTACGATACAGAGGGGCGCATTCAATTTGATAAAGACCGCCTGGCCGTGGAGCAGTTTATCAGCCAGCACGTACAGCCTAATACGGAGCGCTTTGCGGATACCTCCTCACGCCTGAATTATCTGGTCAATGAGGGGTTCTATGACGCAACGGTATTGCAGCGTTACTCTCACGATTTCATCTGTGACCTTTTCAACCGCGCTAACCGTTACGGCTTTATGTTCAAAACCTTCCTCGGCGCGTGGAAGTTCTATAACAGCTATGCCCTGAAATCTTTTGATAACAAACGCTATCTGGAACATTTCCCGGATCGCACCTGCATGGTGGCGTTGACACTGGCCCAGGGTAATGAACCGCTTGCGGTAGCGCTAATGGAAGAGATCCTGAGCGGGCGCTTCCAGCCCGCCACGCCGACCTTTCTCAATTGCGGCAAGCAGCAGCGCGGTGAATATGTCTCCTGCTTCCTGCTGCGTATTGAAGACAACATGGAGTCCATCGGCCGTGCGGTAAACTCTGCGCTACAACTTTCCAAACGCGGTGGGGGTGTCGCCTTCCTGCTCTCCAACCTGCGTGAAGCGGGCGCGCCCATTAAGCGCATCGAGAACCAGTCCTCGGGCATCATTCCCGTGATGAAAATGCTCGAAGACGCCTTTTCCTACGCGAATCAGCTTGGGGCGCGCCAGGGCGCAGGGGCCGTCTGGCTGAACGCCCATCACCCGGATATTCTGCGTTTTCTTGACACCAAACGCGAAAACGCCGACGAAAAAATCCGCATCAAAACGCTCTCCCTCGGCGTCGTTATCCCGGACATTACTTTCCAGCTTGCGAAAGATAACGCGCAAATGGCGTTGTTCTCCCCTTACGATGTGGAGCGTCTGTACGACAAACCCTACGGCGATATCAGCATTTCAGAAATGTATGAGACACTGTTGGCCGATACACGCGTGCGCCGCAAAACCATCAGCGCAAGAAGCTTCTTTCAGACGCTGGCGGAGATTCAGTTTGAGTCAGGCTATCCGTACATCATGTATGAAGACACGGTAAACCGCGCCAATCCCATTGCCGGGCGCGTGAACATGAGCAACCTGTGTTCTGAGATCTTACAGGTCAACAGTCCAAGCGAATACCACGACAATCTTGACTACAAGCGCACGGGCAAAGATATCTCGTGCAACCTCGGTTCGTTGAATATCGCCCTGACCATGGATTCGCCGGATTTTGCCCGTACCGTTGAAACCGCTATTCGCGGGCTGACTGCAGTTTCTGACATGAGCCATATCCGCTGCGTGCCGTCTATTGAAGCCGGGAATGCCGCCTCGCACGCGATTGGTCTTGGGCAGATGAACCTGCACGGTTATCTGGCGCGAGAAGGAATCCGCTATGGGTCAGAAGAAGGGCTGGATTTCACTAACATCTACTTTTACACCATCACCTGGCATGCCCTGCGTACCTCCTGCCAGCTTGCACGTGAACGCGGCGCACGTTTTGCCGGTTTTGAACAATCACACTACGCCAGCGGCGCGTATTTCAGCCCGTATCTGGAGCAAGAGTGGCAGCCTAAAACGGCAAAAGTGCGCGAACTGTTTACACGTTCAGGCATTACCATCCCGACGCGTAAAATGTGGCAAACACTGCGCGATGAGGTGATGCAGTGGGGTCTGTACAACCAGAACTTGCAGGCTATTCCACCAACGGGGTCAATTTCCTACATCAACCACGCCACCTCGAGTATTCACCCGATTGTTGCGCGCATTGAGATTCGTAAAGAGGGGAAAACCGGTCGCGTTTACTATCCTGCGCCGTTTATGACCAATGACAATCTCACGCTGTATGAAGATGCCTGGGACATTGGCCCGGAAAAAATCATCGACACCTACGCCGAAGCAACACGCCACGTCGACCAGGGGCTCTCGCTCACCCTGTTCTTCCCCGATACCGCCACCACCCGCGATATCAACAAAGCACAGATTTATGCCTGGAAAAAGGGAATCAAAACACTCTATTACATTCGCCTGCGTCAGATGGCGCTCGAAGGCACGGAAATCGAGGGCTGCGTATCCTGCGCGCTCTGAGGAGAAAAAATGAAACCTTTAACGCGCATTTCGGCCGTCAACTGGAACAAAATCCAGGACGACAAAGACCTTGAGGTATGGAACCGCCTGACCAGCAACTTCTGGCTACCGGAGAAGGTGCCATTGTCAAACGACATCAGCGCCTGGCAAACGCTCAGCCCGGCAGAACAGCAGCTCACCATCCGCGTTTTTACCGGATTGACGCTGCTCGACACCATTCAGAACACCGTCGGCGCCCCCGCGTTGATGGAGGATGCCATTACGCCGCATGAAGAAGCCGTGCTGTCTAACGTCAGTTTTATGGAAGCTGTACACGCCCGCTCGTACAGCGCCATTTTCTCCACGCTATGCCAGAGCCGGGAAGTGGATGCGGCCTACACATGGAGTGAGGAAAACGCGCCGTTGCAAAATAAAGCGCGCATCATTCTTGAACACTATGCCAACAGCGACCCGCTGAAAAAGAAAATCGCCAGCGTATTTCTGGAGTCTTTCCTGTTTTATTCCGGCTTCTGGCTGCCTATGTACTGGTCGAGCCGCGGCAAACTCACCAATACCGCTGACCTGATTCGTCTTATCATTCGCGATGAAGCGGTACACGGTTATTACATTGGTTATAAGTACCAGAAAGGGCTGGAAAACGTCTCACCACAGGTGCGCGTTGAGCTACACGACTTTGCCTGTGAACTGCTGATGACGCTTTATGACAACGAAGTGGCCTATACCGAGGCGCTTTACGCAGAAGTGGGTTGGGTCGAGGAGGTGAAAGCCTTCCTGTGCTATAACGCCAATAAGGCGCTGATGAACCTGGGTTACGATGCGCTATTTGCGGCCGAAATGGCGCAGGTTAACCCGGCGATTATGGCCGCCCTCTCGCCCAACGCCGATGAAAACCACGATTTCTTCTCCGGCTCTGGCTCATCTTACGT
>JALAGK010000219.1 GCA_022712475.1 Enterobacteriaceae bacterium | reverse complement strand
TGCTGCCGCTGGAATGGATGAGCCGCAGTAACGCAAGACCGGTTGTGCTTTTGCCTGAGCCAGATTCACCCACCAGTCCGAGACTTTCGCCCGCGCGCAAAGAGAAACTTAAGTCCTTTACGCCAAAGTGGTGACCCACGGTGCGCCGAAGCACGCCACGGCGAATGGGGAAGGCTACCTGCAAGTTTTCTACCTGCAACAGCGGCGCCAGGGTTTCGTCGAGCGCAATCGGCTCGCCAGTCGGCTCAGAGTCCAGCAGCAAGCGCGTGTACGCATGTTGTGGCGCGCTGAAAAGCTGCTGATTACTGTTACGCTCCACGCATTGTCCGCGACGCATCACTGCGACGTCATCGGCCAGGCGGCGCACAATGTTCAGATTATGGGTAATAAACAGCATCCCCATATTCAGTTCGCGCTGAAGCTCTTTAAGCAGTTGCAGAATTTGCGCCTGTACGCTGACGTCCAGGGCAGTGGTGGGTTCATCGGCAATCAGCAACTCCGGGCGGGTAAGCAGTGCCATGGCTATCATCACGCGCTGGCGTTCACCGCCAGAAAGCTGGTGCGGGAAATCGTTGAGCCGCTGTCCGGGATTGCGGATGCCCACGCGCGCCAGATTTTCGATAATCTCCGTGCGTGCTGGTTCTTTGCGCATGCCTCGGTGCAACGACAACACTTCGTAAAGCTGTTTTTCGACGGTGTGCAGCGGATTAAGCGACACCATCGGTTCCTGAAAAATCATGGCGATGCGGTTACCGCGGATCCCTCGCAGTTCTTGCTCCGGCGCATGCAGCAATGGTTTACCGTGAAAATAAATCTCACCTTCAGGATAACTGGCGGGCGGCGTGGGCAGCAGGCGCAGGATGGAAAGCGCAGTAACGCTTTTCCCCGAGCCAGATTCACCTACCAGAGCCAGGGTCTGTCCGGCCTCTACCTGGAGTGACAGGTCATCAACAACGCGTGTGTCACGCTCGCCCTGACGAAAGGCGATGGCGAGCCGGTCAATGTGCAGTAGCGGCGTGGACATAGTCAGTGAACCTTATGCGGATCGAAGGCGTCGCGGACGGCTTCGAAGATAAAAATCAGCAGTGAGAGGAGTAACGCCAGCGAGACAAATGCGGTAATGCCCAGCCACGGTGCCTGCAGGTTGTTTTTGCCCTGTAACAGCAGTTCGCCCAACGACGGCGCGCCGAGTGGCAGACCAAACCCAAGAAAGTCCAGCGAAGCCAGCGTGGTTATCGAACCGCATAGAATAAACGGCAGAAAGGTGAGGGTCGCAACCATCGCATTGGGCAGCATATGGCGCAGGATAATCGCACCATCGCCCACGCCCATCGCCCGTGCCGCGCGAATGTAGTCAAAGTTTCGCGTGCGCAGAAACTCGGCGCGTACCACGCCGACCAGGCCCATCCAGCCAAACAGCGTGGTAATGCCAAGCAGCCACCAGAAGTTAGGCTGCACCACGCTTGAGAGCAGGATAATCAGAAACAGCGTTGGCATACCGGCCCAGACTTCGATAAAGCGCTGCCCCCACAAGTCGACACGCCCACCGTAGTAGCCTTGTACTGCACCGGCAAGAATGCCGATAACGCTGGTACACAGTGTCAACATCAGACCAAACAAAATGGAGATACGGGTGCCGTAGAGAACGCGCGCCAGCACGTCACCCCCGTTGGCATCAGTACCCAGCCAGTTGCTTGATGATGGCGGTGAGGGGAAAGGCTGGGTGGTGGCGTAGTTGATGCTGGTGGCACCAAAGCGTATCGGTGCCCACAGCGCCCAGCCGCGGTTTTCGACCTGCTGGCGCAGCCACGGGTCTTGCCAGTCGGCGCGGGTCGCCAGCGGGCCGCCAAAATCCGTCTCGCTGTATTCCACGATGGCCGGGAAGTAAAAGCTGCCGTCAAAGCGCACCAACAGAGGTCGGTCATTGGCGATAAGCTCAGAAAACAGGCTTAGCACAAAAATAATCGTGAACACCCATAGCGACCAGTAGCCGCGTTTATTCTGGCGAAAGCGCGTCCAGCGCGCCTGGTTAACCGGGCTTAAGTGGCTCATGAGCGCCCCTCAAAGTCGATGCGTGGGTCGACCAGTGTATAGGTGATATCACTTAAGATATTCAGCAGCAGGCCAATCAGTGTGAAAATATAAAGCGTACCGAACATCACTGGGTAGTCGCGTGACACCGTGGCCTCGTAGCCGAGCAGTCCCAGACCGTTTAAGGAGAACATCACCTCAATGAGCAATGAGCCGGTAAAAAACATACTGATGAACGCTGCCGGGAATCCGGCAATCACCAGCAGCATGGCGTTGCGAAAGATATGTCGCCAGAGTATTTGCTTCTCATCGAGCCCCTTGGCGCGGGCGGTGACAACGTATTGCTTGCGGATTTCATCCAGAAAGGCGTTTTTGGTGAGCATCGTGAGCGAGGCAAAACCGCCAATGACGGTTGCCAGCACCGGCAGTGTGATGTGCCACAGATAGTCGGTGATTTTCTGATACCAGGGCAGGGCATCAAAATCGGCGCTCACCAGTCCGCGCAGTGGAAACCAGTCAAGCCAGGTGCCACCGGCAAAGAACACAATCAGCATAATAGCGAACAGAAATGATGGGACCGCGTAGCCAACGATAATCAGCGCGCTGCTCCAGATATCGAACCGGCTGCCGTTGCTCACTGCCTTACGGATGCCAAGTGGAATGGAGACCAGGTAGATAATCAGGGTGCTCCAGAGCCCAAGCGTGATAGAGACCGGCAAACTTTCTTTAATCAACTGGATGACAGTGGCGCTGCGAAACAGGCTGTTGCCAAAGTCAAAACGCGCGTAGTCCCAGAGCATTTTGAAATAGCGTTCGTGCAGCGGTTTATCAAAGCCGTAGCGTTGGGTGATTTCGGCAATGATTTCCGGGTCCAGCCCACGTGCGCCGCGGTACTGGTTTTCCCCAGGGTTGGCAATGCCGGTTTTGGCATGGGAGGCCGCACCACCGCCGTCAGTGCTACCACCGGGCATACCAGGGCTGTTGCCAAACTGGATAGCGGCGATGGCCTGATCGACCGGGCCACCGGGCGCAATTTGTACAATAAAAAAGTTCAGTGTGATGATGGCCCACAGCGTGGGAATAATCAGCAGTAACCTGCGTATCAGATAAGCGCCCATACCGCTCCTTAGCGCCGCTCGGCCGGTAACGTACCGGCTTTGTCAGCGTCATACCACCAGTTGTCAAAGCCCAGTGAATACAGCGGGCGCGTTTGCGGGTGGGAAAATTTGTTCCAGTATGCCAGCCTGTCGCGGGCCATGTACCACATTGGCAGCATGTAGTTATTCCAGGTCAGCACGCGGTCCAGCGCCCGGCCCAGCGGCAGTAGTGCGCGCTTGTCTCCCTGGTGCTTCACAATCTGCTCAATTAAGGCATCAACCACCGGGTCCTGCACGCCTGGCCGGTTCCAGGTGGAATCAATGTATTGTGAGGCCCAAAGAATTTGCAAGTCGGTGCTGGGATATGTCATGGCGCGATACAGCGAGGGCATCATGTCAAAATCGCGGCTGCGTAGACGGTTGGTGAGCTGTGAATTATCGACCTGGCGAATGTTTACGGTAATACCAAGCCGCGCCAGGCTGTGTTGAAATGGCAGCACCCACTGATTGTTGCCGCCCGCGCCCAATAGAAGTTCAAAGTTGAACGGCGCACCGGTCTTGCTGTTCACCAGATGTTGGTTTTTAAGCTCCCAGCCGGCCTCTTTTAGCAGCGCCAGTGCCTTGAGCAGGTTACTGCGGTCAAAACCGTCGCCACGCGAGCGCGGGGGCTGATAAACCTCAGAAAACAGTTGTGGTGGGAGGTCTTTTTTAAACGGCGCAAGTCTGGCTATTTCTGCCGCATCCGGCAGGCTGCGCGCTGCGTACTC
>JALAGK010000218.1 GCA_022712475.1 Enterobacteriaceae bacterium | reverse complement strand
GTGATGACTTGCCCCCGGGCATGCATGCTACTTTCTCAACAGGAGCGAGAATGCCCGTTAATGAATTTAATCAGCCTGTCGGTGATCCCGTACTTAACTGGCAGGCACGTGATTACCCACAGCGGGTGACACTAACCGGTCCACGCTGCCGCCTGGAGCCGCTTGCTGTGCATCACGCTGCGGCCCTCTGGCAGGCGTTTCAAACCGCTCCCGATGCCCGGCACTGGACATGGCTACCACATCCCCCTCCCCCTGATGAACCCGCCTTTCATCAATTGATTGCCAGTGCCGCAACGCTAAACGATCCGCTGCATTTTGCCGTGATTGATGCCGTAAGCCAGCAGCCCGTAGGCCGCCTTGCGCTGATGCGCATCGACAGCGCTAATGGCTGCATTGAAGTCGGTCATGTACACTTTTCGGCACTGATGAGCCGCACACCGCTTGCGACAGAAGCCCACTGGCTGCTTATGCGCTATGTCTTCGACACACTGGGATATCGGCGTTATGAGTGGAAATGCGACAGCCTCAATGTCCCTTCACGCAAGGCCGCTTTGCGCCTGGGTTTTCAGTTTGAGGGGGTCTTCCGTCAGGCTGTAGTGTACAAAGGGCGTAACCGCGATACCGCGTGGTTTTCAATTATCGACGGTGAATGGCCTCTGCTCGCTCAGGCGCTGACTCAATGGCTTGACCCTGCGAATTTCACCGCCAGCGGTCAGCAGCGCCAGCGGCTTGAGGACTACCGTATACACGGCTAAAGCACATTTCTTCTTCTACGCTGTTTACAGGTGCAACGCCAACACAAGGAGAAGATGATGAAAACGGCATATCCGGTCAGCAATGTGCGCCGCTATCTCGAACCCGGCCCGGTCGTTCTGATAAGTTCTCGCTGGCGCGACAAAAACAACCTCATGACCCTGGGCTGGCATACCATCCTGGCATTTTCCCCCTCACTTGTGGGCTGCATGATTTCCGCCGGTAATCATAGCTTTGCTATGATTACCCAAAGCGGCGAATGTGTGATTAACCTTCCGCAGCAAAACCTGGCGCAAGCCGTCTCGCGTATTGGTAACTGCAGCGGGAGTAAAGTTGATAAATTTCACGCGTTTGGCCTGACGCCAGAAGCCTCAGAACAGGTAGCGGCACCTTCGGTTGCAGAATGCTACGCCAGCTTTGAATGCCGCCTTTATGACGACGCACTGGTAAGCCGTTATAATTTTTTTATCTTCGAAGTGGTCTGTGCCCGAGTATGCAAAACGCCAGAGTATCCTCAGACGTTACACTATGTGGGCGGTGGGCAATTTCGCGGCGACGGTAAAATGCACGATCTCAGCCGCTGGTTTACAAAAGTGTCGTAAAATAAAGAGGACGGGCCAGACTGGCCCGTCGCAGGCGCCGCGCATCCCTGCCACGCAAAAGTTGAGGCGTATTAAGACTTACTGCACAACGACAATGCCACGCGATTGTGGCACGACAATGACAGACAGATAAAAACGCACGTCTGAAGCGGCGTTTCAACAGACAAAGGAATGAACTGTGAAGCACTCTTTTCTTCTCAGACTGGCAACCGTCACGGTGCTGGTAGCAATTTTGCTCACAGGCATTATTCTCATGCTTGAAGGCTATTTTGCCGGACAGCAGGAAACCATAGAAACCGGCGAACTGTTCATTATGGGCGCAACCATCATCACTGTCGCCTGGAGCGGCTGGGAAAGCCTGCGCGATTACTCAGATAAATGGGATGCAGACGAATTACAGCTGCGCAAACGCGACGAGGAGGAATAACGGCCGTCTCGCAGTTTTCCTTTAGTCTTCTTTCGACACTGCGTGCTCTATGCGCAGGCATCTGCCACCTGCGTCCACAGTGCTTTTCTCTTGTACGCTATAGCATGTGACCGCTCGACGACTCACACTACGCGTTTTGTTTAGCATGCGGTAAAAATAGCTTTCTTCACCGCATTTCAATGTGCCAGATCTTTTGCCTCACGACTAACGCCACGTAACGCAAACCAGACGACGACCGCCAGCACCGCTAACAGCGCACACGCCAGTCCCAGCACTGTGCTGTGAGAGTAACTGAAGGCCTCAGAAGCAGCCTGCATCACATCCCCCGCTAGCGTCTCATCAAGCGTCATTGCGACCTGCGCCGCTTCACCGATGGACGATAATGCCCGCGCGTGCACTTCAGGCGCCAACCCCTGAGGCACAACCATCACACTACGGTAGCTACGTGACAACAGCAACCCCGCCAACGCTATCCCCATACCCGCACCTAGCTCATAGGCCATTGTCTCAATCGCCCCGGCGGCGGCAGCTTTGCTCGGCGGTGCCGCCGACATGATTGCTGACGTGCCAGACAGCAGCGCCGTTGCAGCACTCATCCCCAGTAATATCATCCAACCCCACGCCTGCCACGGCTCGCTGGCAAAATCCGTTCGCGCCAGCCCGTAAAAACTCAACGCGCTGAGCGCCATACCGGCCGCCGCCACGCGACGCAGCCCGAAGCGCGACACCAGTATTCCAGCAAGTGGCCCACACAGACTGCTTGCCAGCATCACCGGCAACATAAATATACCCGCCTGTAGCGGTGTTTTGCCGAGGACAAACTGTAACTCCTGCGCCATCAGCAACTCAAACCCTACCAACGCTACCATTGACGTCATCGCCATCACCGCACCGGTAAGAATGATGCGGTGGGCGAACAGCCTGATATCCAGTAGCGGTGACACCGCACGGCGTTGTAACCGCACAAACGTCAACAGCAACACCGCACCGGTTGTCAGCGCCAGTGCCGCAGGCTGCCAGGCACCGTCAGGTTTGATAGCGGTTTTAGCCGCCCATACCAGCGCTAACACGGCCATGACCAGCATCAGTGCATGAGTAAAGTTAAGGCGCTGCTGGGTATTGCCCGGCTGCGCTGGCACATAGCGAAAGATCAGCAAAAGCACCAGCGCGACGACCGGAAGATTAATCAGAAATACCGCGCCCCAGGAAAAATGGGCCAGCACCATCCCGCCCACCAGCGGGCCAAACGCTGCCCCTCCGGCACCAACCGCGGCCCAGATGCCCAAAGCAATATTGCGCGCTCGCACATCGCTAAACGTATTACGTACCCCGGCCAGCGTCGCGGGCAGAATCATCGCCGCACCTACTGCCAGCAGTGCGCGGGCAGCAATCAGAAAAGCGGCATCCGGCGCATACGCCGCTGCCAGCGATGCCAGCCCAAACAAACCCGACCCCATCACCATCAGGCGTTTAAACCCAACGCGGTCACCCAGCGCTCCCATCGGCAGTACCATTCCCGCCATCACCAGCGAATAGATATCAATAATCCACAACAGTTCGTTACCGCTTGCACCCAGAGATACACTCAGCGTCGGCGCGGCAACGTGCAGCACCGTGGCATCAATCGCCACAGGCACATAAGCCAGAACAATCACCATTAAAATCAACCACTGGCGAAACATAAAACCAACCTCATTGTCTTCCACAAACTTGAACACACGTTCAGGTTAACAATCCTGACCTGTAATTGAACACTTGTCCAGCTTTAAGCTACACTGCTGCTGCCGGGTAAACGGAGATAAAAAATTGGCCTATATGAATAAAGAGGCACGCCGGGAAACCATCCTTGCGGCTGCGATGAACGTGGCGCTGGCAGAAGGCCTGTCGGCGATGACGGTACGGCGTGTGGCATGTGTGGCGCAAATCGCTACCGGGCAAATGCATCACCACTTTGCCAGCGCCAGCGCGCTTAAAGCTGAGGTGTTTTTACGCCTGGTACGCCAGTCGTTGGACACCGCTCCGCTACCCGACTCAGCGAGCTGGCGCGAGCGCCTGTTTGATATGCTTGGTGCACAGGACGAAAGCCTGGAGCCCTATATTCGTCTGTGGCGCGAGGCGCAGCTGCTGGCCGAACATGATGATGACATGCGCCAGGCCTGGATAACCGGCATGTCGTTGTGGCATGACGAAACCGTGAAGATCCTTAACGCAGGTACGGCCGCAGCAGCGTTTACCCTTACCGATACGCCACAAGCCATTGCCTGGCGCCTGATTGCGCTGGTATGTGGGCTGGATGGATTACTGACGCTCGGTCTGCCCGGCATGACGCCGCAAAGTCTGGCGCAGCATCTCAACCAGGTGATTGATACGCAAACAAGCGTGAAATAATTCGGGAGACGAGCACACGTTTTTTACTGTGATGCACACCCGTGTCTTCTGCGGGCTATCTTGCCGTTTGTATCAGCAGCCCAGTTTGCAACTGGACTGCTGGTTGAAATGCTGCCGCACTCACAAATAACCACTGTGAACAAACACGCTGTCTGACACTGCGCCGTTAAGGTGGAACGCAGAGAAATTATCCCTCATTTCTTCTTACCAAAAGAAACAGGGAGACTCAAAGTGGAGCACCTACCCAGCTAACGTAATGATTAACTCGATAGGTTGAATCAAAATTACAATCCGCAACGGCCAGTTTCAACCTGATAGTACTACCAGATGTCGACCCTTGAGGTTTCTTTCGCATAACCAGCTCAATCGGACTAAAACTGATTGTACGTGTTTCAGCAATATAGGGATACTTAGTGGCAACGTCAGATTTCTTTTCAATAAAAAATTCTTTATCCCAGTAATAGGTTCCAAAATTAGAACCTCCATTCCAGTCTCCATAGCGTAGAGTTTGAATACGCAAACCGGCAGGATGGTTTTTATCAAGTGTGTTGTTATTAACGGCTCCACAGGTCGCATCAACGCGTGCGTAAATGGCGCCATGCGAGGTCATCACCTCATCAGTTAAATCCGACGGAATGGGTAATTCAAGATAGCCGTCACCATAATTACCAGCGGGTATTAAGG
>JALAGK010000217.1 GCA_022712475.1 Enterobacteriaceae bacterium | reverse complement strand
GTATGTACGATCGTTACGACGGGCTGATTTTTGATATGGACGGTACCATTCTTGATACCGAGCCCACGCATCGTAAAGCCTGGCGTGAGGTACTCGGGCGCTATGATTTGCGCTTTGACGAGTCTTCCGTCGTTGCACTCAATGGCTCTCCCACCTGGCGTATCGCCCAGCACATCATTGAACAAAATCAGGCCAATTTCGATCCTTATGCATTGGCAGAGGAGAAAACGGCGGCAGTCAAAGCTATGCTGTTAGACAGCGTACAGCCGTTACCGCTGATTGATGTTGTGAAACAATGGCACGGACGCAGGCCGATGTCGGTCGGCACAGGCAGCGATAGCGCCATAGCGGAAGCTTTGTTGACCCATCTTGGGCTTCGGCACTACTTTGCAGCCGTTGTCGCCGCCGATCATATTCAACACCCCAAACCTGCGCCGGATACCTTTCTACGTTGCGCTGAGCTGATGGGCGTAGTGCCGCAGAAATGCGTGGTGTTTGAGGACGCCGACTTTGGTATTCAGGCCGCCCGCGATGCCGGTATGGACGCTGTGGATGTTCGCCTGCTGTGAGCGACACCTTATCGCTTCTCTCCTTGTTTTCCAGTAGTTTTCTCAGCGCCACGCTGTTGCCCGGCAGTTCGGAAGCGTTGTTGGTTGCATTACTGGTTGCAGGCAAGAGCACGCCCTGGCTGCTGATTGTTGTGGCGACAGTAGGCAATACTCTGGGAGGACTGACCAACGTGATAATAGGGCGGTTATTTCCACTGCGTGAGCGTTCGCGTTGGCAGGAGAAAGCAGTGAGTTTGCTGCGACGGTTTGGCCCGGCGGCCCTGCTGCTCAGTTGGGCACCAGTGATAGGCGATCTTTTGTGCCTGCTGGCAGGTTGGTTGCGTCTGGCCTGGGGGCCGACAATATTTTTTCTGTGTCTGGGCAAAGCGCTGCGCTACATCGTGGTGACGGCGCTTACGCTACAGGGCATGGCATGGTGGCAGTAATTGAAGTGATTGATGACCTTTAATCGGCAACCATTACAATTATGCTTAATAAAAATGTATTCGACAGGCGGAGGTCAATTTGATCCCGGACGTATCACAGGCGCTGGCCTGGCTGGAAGCACACCCTCACGCGGTGAAGGGTATTGGGCGTGGCCTTGAGCGTGAAACGCTGCGCGTCACGCCCCAGGGAGAATTGGCACGCACCGGTCATCCGGAAGTGCTGGGTTCAGCGCTCGCTCATAAGTGGATCACAACTGATTTCGCAGAAGCGCTGCTGGAATTCATTACGCCAGTGGATGGCGACGTTGATCACATGCTGACATTTTTGCGCGATGTGCACCGTTACACGGCGCGTCATCTTGGTGATGAGCGCATGTGGCCGCTTAGCATGCCGTGCTTCATTGACGACGGTCAGGCCATTGAGCTTGCGCAATATGGCACTTCGAATATTGGGCGTATGAAGACGCTTTACCGCGAAGGGCTTAGAAATCGCTATGGCGCGTTGATGCAGACCATCTCCGGCGTACATTACAATTTTTCTTTACCGTTAGCTTTCTGGCAGGCGCGAGAGGGCGTAACGGATGCCGCGAGTGGTAAGGCCGTTATTTCGGACGGTTATTTCCGCCTTATCCGTAACTATTACCGTTTTGGCTGGGTGATTCCGTACCTGTTTGGTGCCTCCCCGGCAATCTGCTCTTCGTTTTTGCAGGGTAAACCGACTGCACTGGCGTTTGAGAAGAGCGGGTGCGGAATGTACTACTTGCCGTATGCAACTTCGCTGCGCTTGAGCGATCTGGGTTATACCAATAAATCGCAAAGCAATCTGGGTATCACATTTAATCACCTTGATACTTACGTGGCGGGCCTGAAGCAGGCCATCAAAACGCCGTCGGAGGAGTTTGCCCGCATTGGTCTGAAAAAAGACGGCAAATTACTCCAGCTCAATACTAACGTGCTACAGATTGAGAACGAACTTTATGCGCCGATTCGCCCCAAACGTGTTACGCACGCCGGCGAAACGCCGTCAGACGCACTGCAGCGTGGCGGTATCGAATACATTGAAGTGCGCTCGCTTGATATTAACCCCTTCTCACCGACGGGGGTGGATGAGCAGCAGGTGCGTTTCCTTGACCTGTTTATGATCTGGTGCGCATTGGCCGATGCGCCTGAAATGAGCAGCGCTGAACTGCAGTGCACGCGCGTTAACTGGAATCGCGTTATTCTCGAAGGGCGCAGGCCGGGGCTGACACTGGGAGTGGGCTGTGAAACGGCACAGTTTCCGCTACAGGAAATCGGTAAGAACCTGTTCCACGATTTGAGCCGGGTTGCACAAACTCTGGATACTATCTCCGGCGGTAGCGAGTATCGGGACGTGTGCGATGCGCTGGTTGCTTCTTTTGACGATCCGGCGTTAACGTATTCAGCACGTATTCTGAGTATGATGCTGGAACACGGTATTGGCGGTACCGGGCAGATGCTGGCGGAAAAATACCGCGATATGCTGATGCATGAGCCACTGTCTATACTGAGCGAAGCGGATTTTCAACAGGAGCATGATGCATCATGGGCACGACAGCGTGCACTAGAAGCCGCCGATACGGAGCCGTTTGAGAGCTGGCTTGCAAAGCAGATGTGACAGAAAAGAAAAAGGCCACATCAATGTGGCCAAATTTTCATCTCTGATGACAGGGATGATGATAACAAATGCGCGTCTTTCATATATTCAGACTCGCCCAGGAACGAATAGTTCATTTAATTTTAAAAAAATCACTTGTCGGAGGTGACCAGATCCCATTGATGGATAGCTATACAGGTGACCATACGCGGAGGGGGGCACCTGCGGTGCGCGTGGCGAAAACCATGCATACCCCGCACAACGACACAATCACCGTGTTCGATTTGCGCTTTTGCGTCCCGAACAAAGAGGTGATGCCGGAAAAAGGTATCCATACGCTGGAGCACCTGTTCGCGGGCTTTATGCGCAATCACCTTAACGGCAATGGTGTGGAAATTATCGATATCTCGCCAATGGGCTGTCGTACCGGTTTTTACATGAGCCTGATTGGTCAGCCGGATGAACAGCGCGTTGCAGATGCCTGGAAAGCGGCCATGGAAGATGTGTTGAAGGTCAAAGAGCAGAACCAGATCCCGGAGTTGAACGTATACCAGTGCGGCACGTATCAGATGCATTCACTGGCTGAAGCGCAGGATATTGCTCGCCATATTATTGACCACGGCATTACCGTGAACAGTAATGATGAGCTGGCACTACCAAAAGAGAAGCTGCAGGAACTGCATATCTAGCAGTGAGCTGAAATGAAAAAAGGGGCGAAAGCCCCTTTTTGTTATCTGTGATTTACTCAGTGCGCACCACCGCCGCCACCGCCTGCGCCAAAAGGTGGTTTGGCAAACCACACCAGCCCTGTCAGCAACAGGAATACCCCGGCAGAGACCCAGAATATTTCATTGGCAGAGATAATCAGCCCCTGATTGGTTATCTGCTGTGCTATCCAGCCTGATGCCTGTTGTTGGCTCATTCCCATGCCCTGCAACTGGTCGTAGATTGCCTGCGAATTCGGATTATAAGGCGTAACAGACTCTGTCAGCTGCGAGTGGTGCATAGCCTCACGGTTGGTCCACATGGTGGTCGTAATTGATGTACCGATTGAGCCTGCCAGCGTGCGGGTGAAGTTAGACAGGCTTGATGCCGCCGCCAGTCGCTCCGGCGGCAGCCCGGACAGGGTAATCGTGGTCAATGGCATAAAGAAGCAGGCCACGGCAAAACCCTGTATAAACTGTGGCCACGCGGAGGCAGCAAAGTCCATACCCGGTTCAAAGGTCCAGGCTCGCCAGTAGAAGCACACCGCATACATTATAAAACTGAAGGTGACCAGACGGCGCATATCCAGCTTATGGGCAAAACGGCCAATAACAGGCGACAGGATGACCGGAATTATCCCCACCGGTGCAGAGGCCAGACCCGCCCATGTCGCGGTGTAGCCATACACCTCCTGCAACAGCTGTGGCAGCAGCACAATACTGCCGAAATAGAGCATGTAGGCGAGGCTGATGCACAGGCAGCCGATGGTGAAATTGCGCGACTTAAAGAGCGACAAATCCACTATCGGGTTTTTGTCCGTCAACTCCCAGACAATCAGGAAGCTTAACGTCACTACGGCGACAATCGTCAGCACGATAATTTCGGTGGAATTAAACCAGTCCAGTTCTTTACCCTGGTCCAGCATGACCTGCAAACTACCGATACCCACTACCAGCAGGGCGAGGCCCACGGCATCGATGCGCCGTTTTTCGGTGCGCGTCTCGCGTCCGCGCAGCGTCTGCAACGCCAGCACCACAACCACAATACCAATCGGTATGTTGATAAAGAAAATCCAGCCCCAGTGGTAGTTGTCGCTTATCCAGCCGCCGAGTATTGGGCCAAAAATAGGTGCTACGATAACCGTCATCGACCACAGCGCCAGCGCAATACTGCGTTTTGCCGGTGGGTAGTTGCTAAGCAGCAGGCTCTGGGATAATGGAATCAGCGGACCGGCGACCACACCCTGAATCACGCGAAAGAAAATCAGCATGCCGAGACTGTTAGAAACCCCGCAGGCCCAGGAGGCGGCAGCGAATGCGACCGTCGACCACAGGAAGAGACGCACCTCACCAAAGCGTTTCGCCAGCCAGCCGGTCAGCGGGATGGAAATCGCGTTTGCCACCCCAAACGAGGTAATAACCCACGTACCCTGGCTCAGTGATGAGCCAAGGTTACCGGCGATAGTGGGAATAGCCACGTTAGCGATGGTGGAGTCCAGCACCTGCATAAAGGTCGCAAGTGAGAGTGCGATGGTCATAATGACCAGTTGCGCACCTTCAAGCGGTTTTTGTTGTTGCACGCAAGTCTCCCGCCACGTCAGCCTTCGTTTGCCCGGATGATGTCATTGATAAGCTTATTTACCGGATCGAGCTTAATCTCGCGCGCATCGCTAGTATAGGCCGCGCTCTGGCGCTGTTGATTGGCAAGTACCTGGCCGTCACGGTTACGGGTGTCGACTTTCACCAATGTCGACAGACCAATGCGTAGTGGGTGCTGCTCCAGCTGTTTCTGGTCAAGCTCAATACGCACAGGCAGGCGCTGTACTACCTTTATCCAGTTACCAGTAGCGTTCTGAGCAGGCAGCAGCGAGAAAGCGCTACCTGTGCCCATATCCAGTCCAACCACCTTACCGGTGTATTTCACATCATCACCGTAGATATCGCTGATAACGGTAGCGCTCTGGCCGATACGCATGTGGGCTAATTGGGTTTCTTTGAAGTTAGCATCGACCCACAGATTGGTTGACGGCACGATTGCCATCAACGAGCTGGTGGTGCCAATTTGTGCGCCAACCTGTACGGCGCGGCGTGAAACATAGCCGGTCATCGGGCTAACGATGCGGGTACGCTGTAGGGCCAGCCAGGCGTTACGGACTTCAGTTGCGGCCTGCTGTACGGCGGGCTGTTCTTCTAGGCGTGTGCCAAGGATCATTGCTTGATTGGCGTTGTACTGCTGAACGGCAACATCCAGCTGTGCCTGGGCGCTGGCTACGGCGTCACGGGAGTGCTGCAGTTCTTCACGACCAATGAGGTTGGCATTACCCAGCGGGACACGGCGGCGCAAATCGCTTTGCGCTTGTGACAGCGCGGTACGCTTCACTTCAATATTGGCCTGATACTGTTTGTTGTTAATGATGAGCTGGCGTGTCTGGCGCACGCTCGAGGCGAGCTGAGTCTTTGCCTTCTCAAATGCCTGTTGGGCGTCGGTGGCGTCGAGCGTCACCAGCACATCCCCTTGTTTTACAAAATCGGTATCGTCTACCCAGACTTTGGTTACGCTACCGGCGACCTGGGACATGATTTGTACCTGGTTGCCTGCTACGTAGGCATCATCGGTTTCCTGATAATGACGTAATACCAGATACCACCACACACCATATGCCACTGCCAGAATGATAAAAATCAGCGTCAACAAAAGCAGAGCGCCTTTGCGCTTGCTTTTTTTTGGCGGCTGAGGAATTTGAGCTTCCGCATGTGCGCTCATGCTTTTCTCCACACTTTTATTATGTTGGCCGCGTTTTGCGGGCCGCTCAGTCAGACAGGCCAGCATGGTGAGATGCTGGCCTGCGGAAATTATATTAGTTGGGATGCGTCAGAACGAAAGCGTCAATACCATTAGCGGATAGCTTCTGGTTCGAAATCGGCTTCGTCCATTTTGTCCAGGCGCGTGAGCAATTTGCGCGTAATTTGCTCCAGCTGATCCTTTTCACTGCTGGAAAGAGATGACCAGAGCTGGTGCAGGCAGCTGTGCTGCGGCGGCAGAACTTCACGCAGGAATTCATGACCCTTTTCAGTCAGGTGCAGATGCAGGCAACGCCTGTCGTTGTCACTTTCACGGCGTTCGATCCAGCCGCGTTTTTCCAGCTCGTCAGCAATACGGGTTGCGTTGGTACGTGAAGACCCCAGCGCACAGCTCAGTTCACTTGGCTGAATGCTGTGGTTTTCCTGAGATTCCAGCGTGATTAACGCCATAAATAGCGTTTCGTTTATTCCCTGCGCCTTAAGCATTTTATTGCGATTTTCCAGCAGTTTACCCTGCATATGCATACACAGACGTGTAAGCAGAATTTCCTGGTATGGAAAATCTTCATGGCGGCTGGCGCGAAATTTTAACATTTGTTCTATGGGAGAAAACGAACTATCCATTTTGGCATAACCTCATTAATTGCGGTCGATATAATAACCACGGTAACAAATAAAGTAAATGTATTATTGTTAAGTGTCCAGGTGACAAAAGGGCTGTACGGCCCTGAACGAACAACGGCGTTTTCCCCGAGTGTCTTGCAAGGCAGCGGCACTAAAAGAAAGGGAAACAGGCATCCGTTGATCGACGTTAGTTTGCGTGACGGGAGTAAGAATATGCTTAATTCTCCAGCGGTATAACCTGAGTTAAACGATCCATTGGGTGCAACACCATTACGGTAATAAAGATACCCTTTAAAAAAATGAGGATAGTGTAAACGGCGTGCGTTGCTGATTATAAAAATCACCCAAGTTAATGTCACATAAATAAATAAGCGAACTTACCTTAACAAACTGCAGGCATCCTTAACACCTCAATTCTCTAAATATTTGCCTTATGCTGGTGGCTTTCAGAG
>JALAGK010000216.1 GCA_022712475.1 Enterobacteriaceae bacterium | reverse complement strand
CTACTACATTATTCATCAGCACATGATTGCCCCCATGCATGAGCACTTTTCTCGGCTGATTGCAGGCTATACCGGGCGCGACAGCAACGACACCGAGACAATACTGCACGTACACGGCCTGGTGGGCATCATCGTTGGCTTTCGTCTGGCGCGGGAAACGGTACTGATGCGCTGCGGCTGGTCTGAGTTTAACGAAGCACACACGCAGTTAATTGAGAAAGTTATTATCCAGCAGGTTGATTTTATTTTGCAGGGATTATCAATACCGCGAGGAGACGTGAACTATGAAAAATCGTAAGCCGGTTGTGGTAGCGATTATCGTTATTGCACTCCTGGCCGCCGCGCTCGGTGGCTGGCTGTGGCAGCAACGAGCGAATGACAAGCCGCTCACGCTATACGGGAATGTCGATATCCGCACGGTGAATATGAGTTTTCGCGTCGGAGGACGGCTGGCGAGCCTGACTGTGGATGAGGGCGACACCATTCAGAGCGGGCAAACGCTGGGCGAACTGGACCGCGCACCTTACGTCAATGCGCTGCAACAAGCACAGGCTAATGCCGCTGCGGCTCAGGCTCAGTATGACCTGATGCTGGCTGGTTATCGCAATGAAGAAATCGCCCAGGCAGAAGCGGCAGTGAAGCAGGCCCAGGCTGCTGCTGCCTATGCGCAAAACTTCTACCAGCGCCAGCAGGGACTGTGGACCAGTCGCACCATTTCTGCCAACGAGCTGGAAAACGCGCGCTCCTCCCGCGACCAGGCGCAGGCTAATCTGAAAGCGGCGCAGGATAAATTAAGCCAGTACCGAACCGGTAACCGCCCACAGCAAATTGCCCAGGCAAAAGCGAGCCTTGAGCAGGCCAACGCCCAGGTCGCACAGGCGAAGCTCGATTTGCAGGACACTACGCTGGTCGCCCCCGCTGGCGGCACGCTGCTTACGCGTGCCGTAGAGCCAGGCACCCTGCTAAATGCAGGCAGCACCGTGCTGACGCTTTCACTCACCCGCCCGGTGTGGGTGCGTGCCTACATTGATGAGGTTAACCTGGGCCAGGCACAGCCAGGACAAACCCTGCTGGTCTACTCAGATGGCAGACCTGATAAACCCTATCACGGCAAAATTGGCTTTGTTTCCCCCACGGCAGAATTCACGCCCAAAACGGTTGAAACCCCCAATTTGCGTACTGACCTGGTTTATCGCCTGCGGATCATCGTGATTGACCCGGACGATGCGCTACGCCAGGGCATGCCGGTCACTGTGCAATTTCGCGATGCGGCACAATGAACAGCGTTGAGCCCACTATTACGTTAAAAACGCTGGCGCGCAGCTTTAGCGGCATGGCTAAACCCGCGGTCGCCAGCCTGAGTGCCACAATTCGCGCCGGCGGCGTAACCGGACTGGTGGGGCCAGACGGTGCGGGCAAAACCACACTCATGCGTATGCTTGCCGGGTTGCTTAAGCCAGACAATGGCGAAATAGATATTATGGGCCTCGACCCGGTGCGCGACAGCAGCGCCCTGCACGCCCGACTGGGCTACATGCCGCAGAAATTTGGTTTGTACGAAGACCTGACCGTACAGGAGAATCTCGATCTTTATGCCAGTCTACGCAGCGTAACGGGCGAACAGCGCCAACAAACGTTCGCTCGCCTGCTGAAATTCACTTCGCTCGCCCCGTTTACCTCCCGCCTTGCAGGTAAACTGTCTGGCGGCATGAAGCAAAAGCTGGGACTCGCCTGTACGCTGGTCGGCCAACCGCAAGTGCTGCTGCTTGATGAGCCAGGTGTGGGCGTTGACCCCATTTCGCGCCGCGAACTCTGGCAGATGGTGCACGAACTTGCCGGAGAAGGCATGTTGATTCTCTGGAGCACCTCGTACCTTGATGAAGCAGAGCAGTGTCGCGAAATTCTGCTAATGAATGAGGGCGAAATGCTGTGGCATGGTGAGCCAAAAGCGCTGACAGCACAAATGACCGGGCGCAGCTGGCTTATGTCCAGCCCCCATGACAACAACCGCCAGCTACTGCAAAAAGCGCTCAAACTTCCTCAGGTGAGCGACGGCGTTATCCAGGGCAAATCGGTACGCGTCATCCTTAAAAAAGAGGCCAACTCAGAGGCGCTAGTGCAAAACCTGGGGATCCCACGTTCATGCCTTGAAGAGACTGCGCCGCGCTTTGAAGATGCCTTTATCGACCTGCTCGGCGGCAGCGACAGTACGGAATCACCACTGGGCGATATTTTGCACCACGTGGAAGGCAGCAAAGATGAAACGGTGATTGAAGCCCGCAGCCTGACCAAAAAATTTGGCGACTTTGCCGCGACTGACAACGTCGATTTCAGCGTGACGCGTGGCGAAATCTTCGGTCTGCTTGGTCCTAACGGCGCGGGCAAATCCACAACCTTTAAAATGATGTGCGGCCTGCTGGTACCCACCGCCGGCAAAGCGCTGGTGCTGGATATGGATTTAAAAACCAGCTCCGGTAAAGCACGCCAGCATTTAGGTTACATGGCACAGAAGTTTTCACTCTACGGTAACCTGACGGTCGAGCAGAACCTGCGTTTTTTCTCTGGTGTCTACGGTCTGCGTGGACGAGCGCAGAACGACAAAATAGCCAGCATGAGTGACGCCTTCAACCTACGCCCGGTCTTCAACCATACTACCGACTCCCTGCCACTGGGCTTTAAGCAGCGCCTGGCGCTGGCCTGCTCGCTGATGCACGAGCCGGATATTCTGTTTCTTGATGAACCCACGTCTGGCGTTGACCCACTCACACGCCGTGAGTTCTGGCTGCACATCAACAGCATGGTGGAGCGCGGCGTTACCGTGATGGTGACCACCCACTTTATGGATGAAGCAGAATATTGCGATCGCATCGGGTTGGTTTACCGCGGCAAGCTTATTGCCAGCGGCACACCGGATGACCTGAAAAAGCAAGCCGCGACCGCAGACGATGCCGACCCAACAATGGAGCAGGCATTTATCACCCTGATTCACGAATGGGACAAGGAGCATACCCGTGACGGATAAGCCCGCAATTTCCTGGCAACGCGTACGCGCCCTGTGCCTGAAAGAAACACACCAGATCCTGCGTGATCCCAGCAGTTGGCTGATTGCAGTAGTGATTCCATTGCTGCTGCTGTTTATCTTTGGCTACGGAATTAACCTCGACTCCAGCAAGTTGCGCGTGGGGATTCTGCTGGAGCAGCAGAGCAAAGAAGCGCTTGATTTCACACACGCTATTAGCGCCTCGCCGTTTATCGCACCGACTGTCAGTGATAACCGCCAGCAACTGGTAGAAATGATGCAGGCCGGACGTATTCGCGGCCTTATTACCCTCCCCGTAGACTTTGACGCACGCATGGCAAGCGCCGGTGACCGTGCTCCGGTGCAAGTCATCACCGACGGCAGCGAACCAAATACCGCCAACTTTGTGCAGGGCTATATGGAGGGCATCTGGCAACTCTGGCAACAACAGCGGGCAGAAGACAGAGG
>JALAGK010000215.1 GCA_022712475.1 Enterobacteriaceae bacterium | reverse complement strand
GGCTGTTTACTGGGTTGAAAACTACCTTACTCATGGTCGCCCCTGGCTTTTGAACGAGCAGGCCAGCGACGTGTTGTTTCCCAGCCAGCGCGCACGCCAGATGACACGCCAGACTTTCTGGCATCGGATAAAACATTATGCAACGCTTGCAGGTATCGACAGTGCTAAGCTGTCGCCCCATGTTTTGCGCCATGCATTTGCGACCCACTTATTGAATCATGGAGCCGATTTGCGCGTGGTGCAAATGTTGTTAGGGCACAGCGATCTCTCAACCACACAAATTTATACACATGTAGCGACCGAACGTTTGCGGCAGCTGCATCAACAGCACCACCCGAGAGCGTGAGTGCCATCAATGATGAAGGAATCATTATGAAAAAAAGTTTTTTGCTGTTTTCCTTGCTGGCAGCCGCATTTTCTGGCTTCGCTCACGCTGATGATGCAGCAATTAAGCAGACGCTGGGCAAACTCGGCCTGACGAATGCTGAAATTCAGGATGCTCCGGTTGCCGGGATGAAAACCGTGATTTCCAATAGCGGTGTGCTGTATCTCTCTGAAGATGGCAAATATCTGATTCAGGGGCCCGTTTATGATGTCAGCGGCAGCCAGCCGGTGAACATCACCAACAAACTCCTGATGGGTAAACTGAATGCGCTGGAAAAAGACATGATCGTCTATAAAGCCGCGCAGGAAAAACACGTCATTACGGTGTTCACCGACATCACCTGCGGGTATTGCCACAAGCTGCACGAAGAGATGAGCGACTATAATGCGCTGGGTATTACTGTGCGCTACCTGGCCTTCCCGCGACAGGGCGTCAACAGCCAGGCAGAAAAGGACATGAAATCCATCTGGTGTGCTAAAGACCGCAATAAAGCCTTTGATGCCGCCATTAAAGGCAGCGCGGTAGCGCCGGCAAGCTGCGATCTTGACATCAAAAAACACTACGCGCTGGGCGTACAGTTCGGTATTCAGGGCACACCAGCCGTGTTGCTGACAGACGGCACACTAATTCCAGGTTACCAGGGACCAAAAGATATGAAAGCGTTTCTGGACGAGCACCAGCGCCAGACAAAAACCAACGGGCAGTAACGGGTGAGACAAGAAACACAACTTCGCCGCCGGGAATGGGATAGTTCAATCCTACTCCCGGCGGATGTGCCTGCGCTGCTGGCACGGCTTTATGCCAGCCGCGGCGTAAAGCATATGCAGGAACTTGAGCGTAGCGTCAATGGCATGCTGCCCTGGCAACAACTCAATGGCATGGACGCGGCGGTTGCGTTGCTGTATCGCGCCTTGCGTGAAGGTCTGCATATTGTGGTTGTCGGTGATTTTGATGCCGATGGTGCGACCAGCACAGCCCTGAGCGTGCTGGGCCTGCGGGCGTTAGGCGGCAAGCGTGTCAGCTATCTGGTTCCTAATCGGTTTGAAGATGGCTATGGCTTAAGTCCTGAGGTGGTTGACCAGGCTCACGCACGCGGTGCGCAGCTAATTATGACGGTGGATAACGGCATTTCCTCCCATGCCGGTGTGGAGCACGCGCATGCGTTGGGCATTCCGGTGCTGGTGACCGATCACCATCTTCCTGGAGAGTTGCTGCCTGCGGCCGACGCTATCGTCAACCCAAACCTGGTAGACTGCGAGTTTCCGTCCAAATCGCTTGCGGGCGTAGGCGTGGCGTTTTATCTGTTGCTCGCGCTGCGTGCGCATCTGCGTGAGCAAGGCTGGTTTGAAGAGCATGGCATTACAATGCCTAACCTTGCGCAATACCTTGATCTGGTGGCATTGGGTACTGTGGCGGACGTGGTGCCGCTTGATGCCAATAACCGCATTCTGACCTGGCAAGGGCTGAGCCGTATTCGCGCCGGACACTGTCGTCCCGGTATTCGTGCGCTGCTGGAAATCGCTAATCGTGATCCGCAGCGCCTGAGTGCCAGCGACCTCGGGTTTGCGCTCGGACCGCGCCTTAATGCGGCAGGCAGGCTGGACGATATGTCCGTCGGCGTGGCGCTTTTGCTGTGCGATAACCTCGGACAGGCGCGCGTGCTGGCAAATGAGCTTGATGCACTAAACCAGACCCGTAAAGAAATCGAGCAGGGGATGCAGGCCGAAGCTATGGTGCTGTGTGATGAACTGGTTCGTAGCCATGAGGTGCTACCCGCAGGGCTCGCACTGTATCACCCACAGTGGCACCAGGGGGTGGTCGGCATTCTTGCCTCACGTATTAAAGAGCGTTTTCACCGCCCGGTCATTGCGTTTGCGCCCGCGGGCGACGGTATCCTTAAAGGCTCCGGTCGTTCCGTGCAGGGACTGCATATGCGTGATGCGCTTGAGCGCCTGGACACACAGAACCCAGGCCTGATGCTGAAGTTTGGCGGCCACGCCATGGCGGCGGGGTTGTCGCTTGAAGAGGCGCGTTTTGAGGAATTTAACCAACGCTTTAGCGCTCTGGTTAACGACTGGCTGGACCCGGCGATGTTACAAGGCGAAATCTGGAGCGATGGACCGTTGAGCGCCCAGGAGATGACGCTTGAGACCGCAGAGCTTTTACGTGACGCCGGCCCCTGGGGGCAGATGTTTCCGGAGCCGTTATTTGATGGCAAATTTCGCCTGCTTCAGCAGCGCATCGTCGGCGAGCGTCACCTCAAGGTGATGGTGGAGCCAGTCGGCGGCGGCCCATTGCTTGACGGTATAGCGTTTAACGTTGATACCAGCCGCTGGCCGGACAACGGTGTGCGTGAAGTGGAGCTTGCTTACAAGCTCGACGTCAACGAGTTTCGCGGTAACCGCAGCGTACAGCTTCTTATTGATGCTATCTGGCCGCTGTAGCTAACCGTCCCAGCGTGCCGGTGAGAATGTCTCCGGCACGTGAAGCAAAGCTATAAAAGGCCGCGTAAATCCGGTAAACTTTCGCCCCTACGACCAGAATCTGACCACTCCACTGACAAAAAGAATCTGCATACCATGTTTGAAATTAACCCGGTAAAAAACCGCATCCAGGACCTCACTGAACGCTCGGACGTTCTTAGGGGGTATCTTTGACTACGATGCTAAGAAAGAGCGTCTTGAAGAAGTAAACGCCGAGCTGGAACAGCCGGACGTCTGGAACGAACCCGAGCGCGCACAGGCACTGGGTAAAGAGCGCTCCTCGCTTGAAGCGGTCGTTGAGACGCTGGATCAGATGACCCAGGGCCTGGAGGATGTCTCCGGTCTGCTGGAGTTGGCCGTTGAGGCCGACGACGAAGAAACCTTTAACGAAGCTGTGGCTGAGCTCGACGTGCTTGATGGCAAACTGGCTCAGTTGGAGTTTCGTCGCATGTTCTCCGGCGAATACGATAACGCCGATTGCTATCTCGATATTCAGGCAGGCTCCGGTGGCACCGAGGCGCAGGACTGGGCCAGCATGCTGCTGCGTATGTATCTGCGTTGGGCAGAAGCCCGCGGCTTCAAGACCGAAATCATCGAAGAGTCCGAAGGTGAAGTGGCCGGACTCAAGTCCGCGACCATCAAAATCATCGGCGATTACGCCTATGGCTGGCTGCGTACCGAAACGGGCGTGCACCGCCTGGTACGTAAGAGTCCGTTTGACTCCGGTGGCCGCCGTCACACCTCGTTCAGCTCCGCGTTTGTTTACCCGGAAGTAGCTGATGATATCGATATCGAGATAAACCCGGCTGATTTGCGCATAGACGTCTATCGTGCCTCTGGTGCGGGTGGTCAGCACGTTAACCGTACTGAATCAGCGGTGCGTATCACCCATATCCCGACCGGGACGGTGACCCAGTGCCAGAACGACCGTTCCCAGCACAAGAACAAAGATCAGGCGATGAAGCAGATGAAGGCGAAGTTATACGAGCTGGAAATGCAGAAGAAGAACGCCGAAAAACAGGCCATGGAAGACAACAAATCGGATATTGGCTGGGGCAGTCAGATTCGCTCTTATGTACTGGACGACGCGCGCATTAAAGACCTGCGCACCGGGGTAGAAACCCGCAACACCCAGGCCGTACTGGATGGCGATCTCGACAAATTTATTGAAGCAAGTTTGAAAGCAGGGTTATGAGGAACCAACATGTCTGAACAACAACCACAGGGCACCGAAGCGGCGGTAGAGTTAAATAACGAGCTGATGAACCGTCGTGAGAAGCTGGTTGCGCTGCGCGAGCAGGGCATTGCTTTCCCTAACGATTTTCGCCGTGACCATACCTCTGACCAACTGCACAGCGCGTTCGATGCTAAAGAGAACGAAGAGCTGGAAGACCTGAATGTCGAAGTGAGCGTCGCCGGGCGTATGATGACCCGCCGCATCATGGGTAAGGCGTCTTTTGTGACCTTACAGGACGTTGGTGGCCGCATTCAGCTCTACGTCGCGCGTGACGACCTGCCTGAAGGCATCTACAACGAGCAGTTTAAGAAGTGGGACCTTGGCGATATCCTCGGCGCCCGTGGTAAGTTGTTTAAAACTAAGACCGGCGAGCTGTCGATTCACTGTACCGAGCTGCGTCTTCTCACCAAAGCACTGCGTCCTCTGCCGGACAAGTTCCACGGTCTGGCTGACCAGGAAACCCGCTATCGCCAGCGCTATCTGGATCTCATCGCCAACGATGAATCACGCCACACGTTTATGGTGCGTTCGCGCATCATGGCGGGCATCCGCCAGTTCATGGTATGTCGTGGTTTCATGGAAGTCGAAACACCGATGATGCAGGTCATTCCGGGTGGTGCAGCAGCACGTCCGTTTGTGACTCATCACAATGCGCTGGATTTAGATATGTACCTGCGTATTGCGCCGGAGTTGTACCTTAAGCGCCTGGTTGTGGGTGGCTTTGAACGCGTGTTCGAAATTAACCGTAACTTCCGTAACGAAGGCATCTCTGTACGCCACAACCCTGAGTTCACCATGATGGAACTCTATATGGCGTACGCGGATTACAAAGACCTGATTGAGTTGACCGAATCGCTGTTCCGTACGCTGGCGCAGGATGTGTTGGGCCAGACGCAGGTACCTTATGGTGACGAGACGTTTGACTTCGGTAAGCCGTTTGAAAAACTGACCATGCGCGAAGCCATTAAGAAGTACCGTCCGCAAACCGACATGGCGGATCTCGATAATTTCGACAGCGCGAAGGCGATTGCTGAAACCATCGGTATCAAGGTTGAAAAGAGCTGGGGTCTTGGTCGTATTGTGACCGAGATCTTTGAAGAAGTGGCCGAAAGCCATCTTATTCAGCCGACCTTCATCACCGAATATCCGGCTGAAGTGTCACCGCTGGCGCGTCGTAACGATGTGAACCCGGAAATCACTGACCGCTTCGAGTTCTTCATCGGCGGGCGTGAAATCGGTAACGGCTTCTCCGAGCTTAATGACGCAGAAGACCAGGCGCAGCGCTTTGCTGACCAGGTGGCCGCGAAGGATGCCGGTGATGACGAAGCGATGTTCTTTGACGAGGACTACGTCACTGCGCTGGAGCACGGTTTGCCGCCGACGGCGGGCCTGGGTATCGGTATCGACCGTATGGTGATGTTGTTTACTAACAGCCACACCATCCGCGATGTAATTCTGTTCCCGGCCATGCGCCCGGTGAAATAAACGCTGTCGTACCTGACAAACGCCCTCAGATTGAGGGCGTTTTTGTATCTGTACCGGGGCGATGCTAAGATAAGCCGCTTTGTTAACTGGGCGGAGAAGACGAACGTGAGCAACGGACGCCGTGGCACATCCTGGGTTTTAACCGCAGCCTGTCTGGCGCTGTGCCTGCTGCTGACAGCCTGTTCGTCCAGTAAAAAATCCGTGCCTGAGAAGGGCAGCTACAGTGGTGCGACGTACACTGTGAAACGCGGTGATACGCTCTGGCGTATTGCCCGTATGAGCGGCAGCAGCGTAAATGAGCTGGCGCGCATGAATAACCTGCGTTCTCCTTACACGCTGGCCGTGGGCCAGAAGCTGCGTGTGAAACCCTCCTCTGGCACGCGCAAAACCACCACTGCCAGCCGCAAGACCGCCAGCCGTAAAACCACCACCGCCACCCGTAACACCTCAGGCAGTACGCCAAAAGTGGCTGCGCCACCGGTTGGCTCACGCTGTTGGCGCTGGCCTGCAAAAGGAAACGTGATTCTGCCGTTTTCCACCGCACAGGGCGGCAATAAAGGGCTGGATATTGGCGGCTCACGTGGTGCACCCATCTATGCCGCAGGGGCGGGCCGGGTCGTGTATGCAGGCAACCAGCTGCGCGGCTACGGTAACCTTATCCTGATTAAGCACGGCGAAGACTACATTACTGCTTACGGGCATAATGAGAAGCTGCTGGTCAGTGAAGGTCAGCAGGTCAGTGCTGGTCAACAGATTGCCACCATGGGCAGCAGCGGCAGTACCTCGGTGCGTCTTCATTTCCAGATTCGCTACCGCGCCACGGCTATCGATCCCCAACGCTACCTGCCGCCTTCGTGCTGAGGGCGTTTAAAATACCAGCACTTAGCGAT
>JALAGK010000214.1 GCA_022712475.1 Enterobacteriaceae bacterium | reverse complement strand
GTCCTGTTTCAGTACGGTAATTTCCGCCTGAGCTGCAAAAGACGCCGTTCCTAATACCACTGCTGCGCCTACAAACTTCGTCAGCGCTTTTATATTTGTTTTCATGTGTAATCCTTACCTGACAATTGCTTGACATAAGCACACGCATCCTAACGTTTCTTCATGTCAAAACGTGATGAACGGTTAACGATTTGTGCTTTTAATGGGCAAGGAAAGTATGAGTAAATATTACAGAAATGCGACATGCGCTGCGAAGTATTACAGCGCATGTCGATGACAAAAGGGGTTTGTTACTCCTGAAAATGGCGGAACAACGCCCGGCCTTTGAGAAGGCGCGTCCCCAGCCAGCCGCCGCAGAGCAATAGCAGCATACCGCCACATAACGGCAGCACCAACCACAGGTGCCAGTCCGGCTGCCACGGGAAGTCAAAAACCTTCGTTTGCAGTAGCGCCAGCGCGGTTTCTGCACCAATAGCCGCCACCAGTCCCGCCACCACGCCCAGTGCCGCAAACTCACACCATAACGTCTGGCGCAGCAGGTTTTTACCGGCGCCCAGCGTGCGGCATACCACCAACTCCTGATGGCGCTGACGCATCCCAACCTGGACCTGCGCGAACAGCAGCAACAGGCCACAGGCCGTCACCAGCACCACCATCACCTCCAGCGCCCGGCTTACCTGTTCCAGTACCTGCCCCACCTGTTGCAAAATGGCACCTATATCCAACAGGCTAATGGTCGGGAACTCCCGGTTAAGCTGCGTCAGCAACGCGCTGTTGCCATCCCAACGCAGGCTGGTAAGCCAACTCTGGGGCTGCCCATCGAGCGCGCCAGGCGGAAAGATGAAATAAAAATTGGGTCGCAGGCTTTCCCAGTCCACTTTACGCACGCTGGTGACCTTCGCGCTAAAGGTTTGCGTGTCGCCAGTAAAGCTGATGGTTTCACCCAAACCAATGTTCAGTCGATTTGCCAGTCCCTCTTCAATGGACACCTCACCTTCTTGCGGCGGCCAGCTGCCCGCCACAATCGGATTATGGCTCGGCTTCTGACTCTGCCAGGTCAGGTTCAGTTCGCGGTTGAGCGCTTCATCGCGGTTACCCTCAGTTGACTGACCATTAATCTGCGTCAGACGCGCCCGCACCACCGGATACCACGCCTCAGGAATGACCTGGTGTTCCGCTAGAAACTCTTTTAGCGGCTGCACCTGGTTGGGAGAGATATTTACCAGGAAGTAATTCGGGCTTTCTGGCGGTAACTGCTGACGCCATCTGTCCAGCAGATCGCCTCGCAGCATCAGCAACAGCGCCAGCAGCATAAAGGAGAGTGAAAACGCCGCCAGTTGACTGAGTGTTGCCCAGGGCTGGCGCAGAAGGCGGTTCACGGCCAGCCGCAACGGCAGCCAGCTTACGCTCACGCGCTTAAGCACACGCAGCAGCAACCATCCCACGGCACCACACAGCGCGGCCAGCACCAGCGCACCGGCCAGTACTGCCCACAGCAACGTGCTACCGCCCATTAACAGCGCCAGTAGCGCCACCACCACGCAACTCACCAGCGGCAGCCAGATTTTCAGCGGCCAGACGTTGGCGACGGCGTCGCGGCGCAGTACACGCACCGGTTGCGTTGCCATCAGTAAACGCCACGGACGCAGCCCCACCAGCAGTGAAATCGTCACCATTCCGCCAATGGACCACAACCACGGCCACAGACTGGCGACAGGCAGCGTCGTGGGCAAAACGGGCTTGAGCAGTTGTATCAACGCCGCTTCAAAACCCAGCCCGACCAGCCCCCCCGTGATAGCTGACAGCAGCAGTACCATCAGCCACTGGCCAATAATAAGCTTACGTAGCGACTGCCGTCCGGCACCGAGGGTTTTCAGTAGCGCCACCAGGTCGTAGCGACTGCGGCAGTAATGACTCATCGCTACTGCCACTGCGGCAACAGAAAGCAGAAGGGTGAGCAATGCGCTTAGCAGCAAAAACTGCTGCGAGCGCTCCAGAGAGGTACCGAGCGCGCCGTCATCCTGCTCAAGTCCGGTCCATTTATGTTCAGCCTTAAGATTAGGCAGCAGCCAGGCCTCATAGCTCGCAAGCTGCCTGTCGCTACCACCAAATTTATAGCGCCACGTCAGACGGCTGCCGGGCTGTACTGCGCCGGTTTTTTCCACGTCCGCCATATTCATCATCAGGCGCGGTGCCATACGAAACGGGTTGAAGCCGCTGTCCGGCTCCTGAATGACTTCGCCTGCGACGCGCAACGTGGTATCACCCACGTCGATACTGTCACCTGGTTTTAGCTCAAGCAACGCCAGCAAACGCGGCTCCACCAGCACCGTCCCCGGCTGCGGCTTCAACCCTGCCGGGCGTGTTTGTAACTCGCCGTACATAGGATAAACATTATCAACTGCCTTCACGCTCGCAAGCTGCGGTCTGTCACCGGCAAACGTCATGGTAGAAAATGTCAGCTGGCGGCCTACTTTCAGCCCGTCCTGTTGCGCTTTCTCAAGCCAGGCTTGTGGCACCTCACGCGATGCGCGAAGCGTGCGGTCACCGGCCATGAACTCACGCGTCTGTTGACTTAAACCCCGCTCCATACGGTCGCTGATATTGCCCAGCGCCAGCACGCAGGCCACCGCCAGGCTCAGCGCCAGCCAGACAATTAAGAGTGAAGGAGAGCGCCATTCGCGCCAGAACCAGCGAGCAATCATCACTCCTCCTGTAGCTTACCGCCAACCAGACGCAGCCGACGGTCGCATCGCGCCGCCAGCAGTTCGTCATGGGTGACCAGAATAAGTGTGGGTGCGTGATCGCGGTTAAGCGAGAAAAGCAGATCCGCAATGCGGTCGCCGGTCTGCCTGTCGAGGTTGCCGGTTGGTTCGTCGGCAAACAGTATCGCCGGACGGCCGTTAAAGGCTCGCGCCAGCGCCACGCGCTGTTGCTCACCGCCGGAAAGCTGGGCTGGAAGATGGTTCAGACGCTGGCCGAGCCCAAGCTGCTCGAGCAGCGTTCGCGCCTGTTCCCGGCTTTCACCGTCGCGCTCACCGCGCAGCAAAGCCGGAAGCTGTACGTTTTCCAGCGCATTAAGCGTGGGAACCAACATAAAGGACTGAAATACAAAACCGATATTTTTTGCCCGCAGCGCCGCACGCGCCTCTTCGTCCATGTCGTGCAGCGGCTGACCCAGCAGCTTCACTTCCCCACTGGTACCGTCATCCAGCCCTGCGAGAATGGAAAGCAACGTCGATTTCCCCGAGCCGGACTCGCCAATCAGGGCAATGGTCTGTGCCGGTTTGACAAGTAGCTCAACTCCGGTAAGGATGGACAGTTCGTGCTCCCCCTCACCGACGGATTTCTTAAGATGATGAACTTCAACAATGTTTTCCGCTGGCATTTGCCCTTCCTGTTGCTGGCGTTGTTAACCTTTCGCGCCGCGGCAGCGGACACGTTGTTAATTCTTGGTGACAGTCTTAGCGCGGGTTACCGTATGTCTGCAAGCGCCGCCTGGCCCGCCCTGCTGAATAATAAGTGGCAGCCGGACACCAACGTGGTGAATGCGAGCATCAGCGGCGATACCGCTGACCAGGCCCTTGCCCGCCTGCCGGTGCTGCTTAAGCAGCACAAACCACGCTGGGTACTGATTGAGCTTGGCGGCAATGATGGGTTGCGTGGATTTGCCCCTGCCGATATTGAAGCGACGCTGCGTAAAACCATTGATGCCGTGAAGGCGGCCAATGCACAGCCGATGCTGATGCAGATTAAACTGCCAGCCAATTACGGGCGGCGTTACAACGCAGCGTTCAGCGCTATCTATCCACAGCTCTCTGAACAATACACAATCCCACTGCTGCCTTTCTTTATGGAAGAGGTTTATCTCAAATCCGAATGGATGCAGGAGGATGGCATTCATCCCAGTCAGGCGGCCCAGCCGTTTATTGCCGACTGGATGGCCGAAAAACTGGCCCCACTAGTTAAACACGACTCCTGATAAAGCAGGCAACAACTGGCGTAAAGTTATGCAAAAAAGCATCTTAATTACCGGCTGCTCCAGCGGCATTGGTCTTGCCAGCGCACATGCGCTGCGCGGGAATGGCTGGCGAGTACTGGCAGCCTGCCGTAAGGCTGAAGACGTCGCACGAATGGATGCGCTCGGTTTTATCGGCATCGAGCTTGACCTTGACTGCCCACAAAGTGTGGAGCGCGCCGCCGCTCGCGTCATCGCGCTTACCGACAACCGCCTGTACGGGCTTTTCAACAATGCGGGTTACGGGGTTTACGGGCCGCTTACCAGCATCAGCCGTGAACAGATGGAACAGCAGTTTTCCGCCAACTTCTTTGGCACACATCAGCTCACCATGCTGTTGCTGCCTGCCATGACGGCACACCGTGAAGGGCGCATTGTGATGACCAGCTCCGTCATGGGACTGATTTCCACACCCGGGCGCGGTGCCTATGCCGCAAGCAAATATGCGCTGGAAGCCTGGTCTGACGCGCTACGTATGGAACTTCGCCACAGCGGCATTCACGTAAGCCTGATTGAACCAGGCCCGATTCGTACGCAGTTTACTGAAAACGTTAACCAGACGCGTCGCGATAAACCCATTGAAAACCCGGGTATCGCCGCGCGCTTTACGCTTGGCCCGGAGGCAGTAGTTGCCAAAGTGCGTCATGCCTTTGAAAGCCCTGCACCACGCCTGCGCTACCCGGTGACGCTGGTCAGCCATGCCATTGGGGTGCTCAAACGCCTGCTACCTGCACGCCTGATGGATAAAATATTGCAGGGCTGAGTTGAAGCCAGGGGCGTAAGCCCCTATATAACAGCTATATGCCATAAACAGACAGAGAGTGACTCATGTCCGCACAGAACATTATCGACATTAGCGAAGCGAACCTGCACCAGGTACTGGATAGTTCCATGACCGTTCCGGTCCTGTTCTATTTCTGGTCAGCACGCAGTCAGCACTGCGAGCAGCTCACGCCGGTGCTGGAAGGTCTGGCAAATCAGTACCATGGACAGTTTATTCTGGCGAAGGTCGATTGCGACGCCGAACAAATGGTCGCCGCACAGTTTGGTCTGCGCGCCATTCCAACCGTTTATCTGTTCCAGAACGGCCAGCCAGTGGATGGCTTCCAGGGACCGCAGCCGGAAGAGGCCATCCGCGCACTGCTCGATAAAGTGCTGCCGCGCGAAGAAGAGCTCAAAGCCCAGCAGGCGATGCAGCTGATGCAGGAAGGCAAGCATGATGAAGCCCTGCCGCTGCTTAAAGACGCCTGGCAGTTGTCAAACCAGGACAGCGAAATCGGTCTGCTGCTGGCTGAAACCCAGATTGCCCTGAGCCGCCCGGACGACGCCGAAGCCGTACTGAAAACCATTCCCTTGCAGGACCAGGACACCCGTTACCAGGGGCTGGTGGCGCAAATCGACCTGCTGCGCCAGGCGGCCGACACGCCGGAAATCCAGCATCTGCTGGATCAAGTCGCGCAGCACCCGGAGGATGCGACGCTGGCTGTGCAACTGGCGCTACAACTGCACCAGGTTAACCGTAATGAAGAGGCGCTGGAACTGCTATTCGGCCATTTACGCAAAGACCTGAGTGCCGGTGACGGCCAGGTACGTAAAACCTTCCAGGAAATCCTCTCCGCGATGGGTACCGGCGACGCGCTGGCGTCAAAATACCGCCGCCAGCTCTACTCTCTTCTTTACTGATGCCCGGCGATTAAATTACGAACCAACGCTCAACCTGACGTGGAAGGACGGGCGTCGGGCCCCGTGCCCCGCTCAAATACCCTCGGAACCCCCCCGGCGGTGAATTCGAGGGTTCTGGGGGTGGCAGGTCTTAGCGTC
>JALAGK010000213.1 GCA_022712475.1 Enterobacteriaceae bacterium | reverse complement strand
GGTGCGTATGATTAATGCTGGTCGTTTCTCTGAGCGTGTCGGCCACCACCTGTGCTCTGGCCTCGGATAGCTTCAGATTCGAGTTGGCTGAGTTATTACGAAACGGCGTGCTGTCGGTGTGGCCAATGACCTCCAGGTCGCCAGGCCAGGGCGCCAGCGCCATACCCAAACGTTCAATATTGCGTTTTTTGACGAACTCTTCGGACAACACCGCTGAGCCGGTATGAAATGCGCCATCGGAGGTGAAAATCAGCAACCAACCACGTGGGTCTTTACGCACTTCCAGCCAACCTTCATTAAGAATTTGTGATAACGGATTGGGTAGCGTTTCCATGATGTTGATTTTGCGCGGTTCTGGCGGCACCCAGGCCAGGATATCGCTACGAATCTGGCGAGCCTGTTCATGCAAGTACCAGGCGGTAATCCCCCAGGCCACCAGGCACAGCGCCAGCCCCCAGCACAACAGGGTGAGTGCGCCGACACGTTTGTGCCGCCGCGCGATGACAGGCTCGGTTGTAGCCATAGTCAGCTGCTGAGTAGGGTTGTGCCCATAGAGCAGCGTGTTGAGATGGGTACGCAAATCACGCAACAGCACCGGTCCGCGCTCAACCATCAGATACTTCCCCTCGAACCCGAGCGAAAGAATCAAATCATAAAACTCCAGCACCTCACGATTCTGCTGCGGTGAGGCCATGTAAGCCTGCAAATGTTCAAAGCAGTTTTCACCGCCCCAGGCATCACGGTGGAACTCCACCAACAAGCTCAGACTGAACGCCTCAGTTGCCGCTCTCGCACCAAAAATGCCATCGATGTAAGTACACAAGAGATATGAAAGGTGCTCCACATCCTCCAGCGATTTACCCTGCTTTTTCAGGTGCTGCTGAAAATACTGCAACTCACGTACTATCTGTGGACGAAATTCCGCCATTACCATCCCAGACTGACTGCGCAGCCGTTCCACTAACAGGAGTAAAGGCATCGCCGCGGCAATCCAGGGGTTCTCCCACAACCCACTGGCAATACCTGGTCGCTCTATACTGGCACGACGCGTACCAGACTCCACGTGCCCGCCCTGCATGAGCGATTGCCCCGCAACCGCCTGTTGAGCCAGCGCACCACTATTGCCTGCCACATCGCCCCTGTGCTGTGGTGTCTGCGCATCCAGCGCCTCATCGTCGTCAGGCACTTCCTCCGGTTGAGCATTTCGCCCGGGCAACATCCCCCCCAGGGATGCCATGCTGCTTTTCGCCTGCCAGACAGGATTACTCAGCGACTGTTCTGCCTGCCTTGCTCCGGTACGCGCTGCCGAAATCGCCTCGCGAATCTGACGCTCGAACTCCCTCATCCAATCCTCCCCTGTCTGAGTCCCCACGCTTCAAAACGCAGTTCCGGGAAGTCACCCACAATACTGAGCGCAATAGCGCTGCCGTTTATCATCTCCTGATACAGCGCATCAGCATTGTCTGCTTCGAAATAGACGCTATTGGGGTAATAAGGGATATGTCGGGGCGGTGAAGCCATGGGCGTTAGCCGTACGCCTGGCAGTTGTAAATCGATAAGCTGAACAATCTTTTCCACCGGCCCGAGCTTGGTCTGCGCCGGGAAATAGGTACGCACGGTATCAGCCGGTAAGCGCGTAGTGACTGTAAAGATTATCTTCTCAAGGCGTAACTGCGTGTCGTTCTGGCACAGGTAAATATTATCGCCGCGCTCAACAAACGGCAGGGCTACCGCTGGCGCTTCAATCACCAACGAGAGCGCCCGGCGCAGTGCGGCAAACAGCGCAAAAAAGCCGTTATGCGGTTCGTTGTGCGCATAAAGAAGCTCGGGGCGGCCCCACACCTTTTCGCCACCGGGGATAGTACTGAGCCGTCCCAACAGACCGAGCAGAGTACGAAACAACATCTCCGGGTGAACCTGAGGAGCTGCCAGCAGATGAGTCAGGGTCAGGTTGTACTCGCTCAGGGACTGTAAGAGCAGCAATTCAAGCAGTTCAGAAAGGCCGCCAATGGAGAATGGCACATCAGGGCGATACACGGCTTCAAGACGCTGAACAATCAGCCCCAGAAGCTCCGTTGTTGCGTTTTCCAGCCAGCCCGTGGCACGAAAATCAATCATTGGCGGCAGGAAGCTGTCATCAATAATTAGTCCACCGTCGCGGGTTCGTTCGCGGATGAACGCCACAGGTAAAAGTGTCTCTGCTTCGCTAATGGCCGAGCGGGCATTGAGCCGCGTCTGCAATTGCCCAAGCTGTATTGCCGCCACCTGAGGCGTGCCTTCGGCGGCAATGCCGTGGTTACGGTCAGGGATGTCCGCATCCACCACGCGAAAACGGCTGTTGCGCCCACTTTGCGTAATATCGATTAAGGTATTGCCGGGAATATCCAGCAAGGTTGACAGACATATCACGCTGCCCTGGCAATTTTCACCCGGTTCAAAGGGCAGCGGCAGCGCATCCCCCTCGCCCAGGCGAAACGGCGTTCCATCAGGAAACACACCGCTTGCATGGTTGAGCGCTATCTTTCCCTGATCAAGCAGTCCTCTGTTAATACTCAACGTGTGAAAGCCCCACGCCTGAGCGCCCAGACTGCGCGCACGCAGGTCAATCAGATGCTCCAGATGGCGCTCCTGCTGCTGAAAATGCTGCGGCTCCATCAGCATCCCTTCGACCCACACCACTCGTTGTTTCAGATGCATATCCCTTTACCTCTATCCCTATCGCTATCGCGCAGCTTGCGCCCACAGCTGATTGCCGCTTACCTGTACCCTGGCGTTGAAACGACTGCGTGCATCAGATTTCAGTTTAATCAGTCCGTTACCCGCATCGGGGTTCTGGAACTCAGCCGCGACCACCAACCAGCGCTCCTCATTCCAGGGCACGTCTCGCTGATAACGATGGCTTTTCTGCGGCGACAGAATGAACTGCGCTACGCTCAGCACCCCGTCACCAGGCGAAATATCACTACAGCTGCGTCCCTGATACAGTCCCGGCGGCGTCCAGTCTTCCTGAGCCAGTTCCACCACACACATTTTCACTGGTTGCGACAGGCCGTCTGCCGACACATTAATGTCTCTCGCCGCATCGATATGCAGCGTGAGTTGCCGGTGCAGTGGCACCTTCTCAGGCTCGGGAGATGGCATAAACCAACTGCACCCGCCATAAAGCAAGCTGCATGCGGCGACCATTCCTTTTAACAGGCGTTTTACGTTAACTTTCAATGGTACATTTCGGCTGGCTTCTCCCAAGCTGCACCGAATCTCCGTTGTGATTATTGGTCGTGCTGGCGTCTCCCTGGCGAGTCGCCGGCGCGCCCTGAATAAAATACTTACTTGAGCCTTCCGCTGGCTCCAGCCTGCCTGAGTGGGTCTGTGAGGCAATGCCTTTATTGATACCGAAATCCACGGTCGAAAAACGTGTTGAAAGCTGGTTGAGTTCATTGCCGCCACAGCAATAAATGTGAGGCACATTGGGTATCGCATTGGAATTAGGGGCGATATTCGGCGCTGAAACAAAGTCCATTGCATCTACCGCGGTAAAACTAAACCCTCCTGCGCGAGTGTTGGCTGCTGTCATCGTGCTTACCCCATATGAATCTGGCCGCCGTCAATTTTCAGTACGGCCGAGGCGTTGATAGAGCCCATTCGGGCGTTGAGTGCCAGGCTCTGCCCGGCCTGCTGGCTGATGTGGCGCGCTTCTACCTCATCAACGAATTCCACTTTGCGCTGCGCATGACTGGCGCGAACAAACAGCGACTGCGCAACCTGGTGCAGGGTATCGGCCACCCAGCGCGAGGTACGCGTCAACAAGGAAAGCCGATCGGTCTGAATTTCCACGCTCTCAGTACCCTGGAGTGTGAGCGACGGTGCCACCAGATGAAGGGCGACCTCTCCCCCGTCAAGCACCAGTGGCGCACTGGCATCCAGACGCTGCAACACCGCAGTGACAAACACCTGGTCGTCATGTAACACCGCGCTCACCAGATCGCCCGACTGTGGCAACAACAGGCAACTTGGCGCGACCTGTAATGCCAGCGTAGGATAAACATCAATATGCAGTTGCCCGGCGCGCTGGCCGATAAAACCCGTAATCAGCTGAGGACGAGAGACGGTTATCGGCGCCGTTGCACATGCGTTAACGGGTCGGCAGGCGGTACTTGCCGGTAAGACATGAATATGTTCAGACATAACGACTGGCTCCTGAGGGTAAAACGGGAAAATGCGTCGGTTCCTGCGGCCCCGGCTGGTGACGCTGGTACCAGATATCGATTTGCGCCATCAGCGGTTCAGGGGTCTGCAAAGCCCATTCCTGGGGCTGCAACTGCGCCTCAAACAGTCTGGTTTTATGGGTGATGGCAGGCTGGAGTGGTGAGGTACGTAAATCGCAGCCGTGTAAATTGGCATGGCTGAAATTGGCCCCGGCTAAATTGCAGTGCATAAGGCGCGCGCGCTGCATCTGCGCCCCTTTCAGGCTGGTTTCAATAAAACGACACTCGGTCAGGCTGGCATCTGTAAACTGTGCGTTGTCGGCCACCGCCTGAGTGAAATCGCACTGTTTGACAACGGCATGATTAAACAAAACGGCATTGAGATGAGTTTGTTCAAAACGACACCCCTGCAACTCAGACTGCAGGAAACTGGACGTAGCCAGATTAAGTTTGCTCATATCAATGCCATTGAGTCGGCAGTTGAACCAGACCAGAATGTTGCAAATATTGCCCACATATCCGCACGCCTGAAGCTCACAACTGCCCATCACCTGGCGGGTAAGAACAGATTCGTGCCACGTCACACCGTTGAGCGCGCAGCCGTGCCAGTTACCGTCCTGCATCTCGCCACGTTGCAGGGTGAGATTAGTGACGGGGGTGTTATACGCCGTCCAGTAGCTTATGCAGCAATCCTGCCAGCGCGCGTCATCCAGACTGCATCCGGCCATCACCCAACGCTCTGCCTGGCACTGCTCCAGCGCGAGATTTCGCCAGGGTGTCTCAAGGCTTGTGAAGCTCTCGATGGATGTGCCATTCAGGTGTAAACCAACGAGTTCGCTAAACCGTACAGAGCAGGCTTCCAGGCTACCGCCCTGGAGATGAAGGTTATAAAAGTGACATCGCTCAAAGTGCAGCTCCCTGGCGTTGAAATCAGTCAACTCAAGGTCGGAAAACGTACAATCCACAAAATGAACCTGCTCCAGCGTCAGAGCATTGATACGCCGGGCGCGAAAATGTTTACCCACAATACGCCGGGGCAACGCAGGAACAGGTGTTGCGATTTCGATTTCAGTCATTGCATCTATCCTGTTAACGGAAAATATCAGGCCGAAACGCGATAGCGGCGAGGTAGCCAGTGCGTTTGTTC